>JBIOYF010000319.1:0-6890 GCA_044870035.1 Dehalococcoidia bacterium | reverse complement strand
CCGTCCGCGACCTGTTGCTCGGCTCAGCGCATTTCGACATCGATCTCGTCGTCGAAGGTGACGCCATCGGGCTGGCCGGGGAGCTGTCTCGTCGCCTCCACGGGCGTGTGACCAGCCATCCCCGTTTTGGCACGGCGAAGGTGAAGGGCGCTGGTTACCAGATCGATCTGGCCCGCGCGCGCTCCGAGCGCTACAGCCGGCCGGGCGCGCTGCCGACCGTCGCGCCGGCGCCGCTCGCGGACGACCTCGCCCGGCGCGATTTCACGATCAACGCCATGGCGCTGCGCCTCACGGGCAGGGATGCGGGCCGGCTCATCGACCCGCACGGTGGCCAGAATGATCTGCGCGCCGGCCTTATTCGCGTCCTGCACGATCGCAGCTTCCGAGACGACGCGACGCGCATCCTGCGCGCCATTCGCTACGCCGGCCGCCTTCGCTTCCGGCTGGAGCGCGGCACCGCGCGCCTCCTGCTCCGAGATCTGTCCTACCTCAGCGCGATCAGCGGCGCCCGCCTCCGGCATGAGCTCGAGCGGATCGCTCTCGAGGAGCGGGCGGCGGAGATCGTCTCAATGGGAGCCGACCTCGACACATGGGGTGACATAATACCTAATCTTTGTGTTTCGGATAGGATGGTACATGCGCTAGAGCAGATGCCGCCGGATTGGCCTATCGCGCGGCGAGAGACGATCTTCTTCTGCATTCTGCTGTCTGGCGTATCTGGGAACCAAATCGAAACAGTGATTTCTCGCCTTTCCCTCACCGGGCGTCAGGCTAGCGCTGTCCGCGGCTTGGCGGCGCTGCGCGAGTCGCGGGAAGCGCTCACCCGCAAGGCGCTGCGTCCCAGCCAGGCCGTCGCGTTACTATCCGGCCGGCCACCGGAAGCAATCGAGGCTCTGGCGCTGCTCACGGAACCTCCGATCGTTAGTGACCGTCTGCGTCGCTACCTCGACGAGTGGCGATTCGTCCGGTCGCGCCTGAACGGTCGCGACATCGAAGCGCTCGGCGTGCCGCACGGGCCACAGGTCGGTGCGGCGCTCTATGCGCTACTCGCCGCGCGATTGGACGGTGCCGTCGCGACCCGCGACGACGAGGTGGCGTTCGTCGAGAAGTTTCGCTCGTCGCGCGCGCCGGCGAGGGCACGCGGTGGCTGACGTGGTCGCTTGCTCGGTGTGCGGTGAGAGCGCCGACGAAGAAGCGCTGGCGGTGTGCAACATCTGCGGCGATCAGTTTCACCTGAATCAGCGCAACGATCGGCCCGGCAAGGACTGCGGCGCCGTCTGGATCAACGACCAGTTCCTCGCGCTGGAGTTTGCCTGCCAGCGCTGCCTCGACGGCGGCAGGGGGCCCGAGCCGCCTAAGCCGCAGGTGCTGCGTCCCCGCATCGGGCGCAAACGCTATCGGAAACGCTCGTGACTAACGGTGCGCCGCGCCGCAGACGACGCCGTCGCGGCCGCCGCGGGAACGCGTCGAGTCGACCGCGTGAGGCCGCTCCGCGCGAAAGCGCCGCTGTTCGTCCGCCCGAGGAGCCGTGGCGCTGGCGCACCTTCCCTGTCTTCTCCGCCTTCGCGACCGGCGCGCTGATCATGGGCCTGTTCATCTGGATCGCGCCGGGCGCGTTCTACGTCTTTCTTGTGACCGCCGTCTTTCTCAGCGTCTTCGCTGTCGCGCACTACTTCAGCCGCTCGTTGCGCGCGTACCGCGAGGAGGACGAAGACTAGCGCAGCTCGCGCACCATCCACGTCGCCGGAGTGGCGGCCGGCGGCTCCGGCCACTCGCGCTGCGTGAGCGGCCGGTAGCCCAGCCGCAGCCAGAAGTACAGCGCCAGCCCGAGGCGCGCCGGCACGGCGATGTAGATGCGCTCTACCGATTTGGTGAGACGCTTCTCCAGCGCCTGCGCGGCGCGTCCGCCGATGCCCAGACGGCGCTCGTTAGGCGCCACCGCCAGCAGCTCGATGCGGGCGGCGTTGCGCTTCGGCGCATGTACCGCGAACGAGACGAACGCTTCACCCGCGCCGTCGTGATAGAGGAGCGTATCGTCAGCGACCACTGCAGCGCGTACGGCGTCTTCGTTCGACCAGCGGTCGCATCCGATCGCTTTCGCCACGTCCGGTAGCCAGGCGGCCAGCGACGGCTCGTCGGACGCGCGAATCGTCCGCAGCGGCATGGAGCTTGACTAGGCCTCGCCAGCCGGCGCGTCATCGCCCAGCCACTGCGAGACGAGGCCGGGCATCTGGCGCACCGGCACGCGCTGGATGTTGCAGGGCGGCAGCGAACGCAGAAACGACGGTCCATACGCCTTCGTGTGGATGCGGCCGTCCAGCACCACCATCGCGCCACGGTCCGTCTTGCGCCGGATCAGCCGGCCGAAGCCTTGCTTGAAGCGCAGCACGGCCTGCGGGAGCGCGTATTGATTGAACGGGTCATCGAACAGCTCCGAGCGCGCCTGGAAGATCGGGTCGTCCGGCACAGAGAACGGCAGCCGCGCCATCACCAGGAGCGAAAGCGCCTCGCCTACCACGTCGATGCCCTCCCAGAAGCTCGCCGCGCCCAAGACGACGGTGTGCGGATGCTGTCGCAACGCCTGGATCAGCTGCCGCGGCGAGCCGTCGATGTTCTGTCCCAGCACCAAGATCTGCTCCTCTTCGAGCTGACGCTTGATCCCGGCGTGCGCCGCGCGCAGGCTCCCGTGCGACGTGAACAGCACCAGCGCGCGCCCCTCGCTCGCGCGGATCAGCTCCACCAGCGCTTGCTGCAGCGCCGCCATGTAGCCCGCGTCGTTCGGGTCCGGCATGTCCTGCGGCAGCAGCACGATCGTCGATCGCGCGTAGTCGAACGGCGAGCCGAGGCGCAGCTCCTCGGCGTCCTCCAGTCCCAGCGCCTGCCGCTCGTAGTCGAACGTGTGCTCGACGGTGAGCGTCGCGCTCGTCAAGATCGAGGTGTCCTTCTGCGCGAACAGGCGTTCCTGCAGTAGCTCGGCCACCCGTAGCGGCGCGCTCCACAGCCCGATGCCGCCGCCGCTCCGCTGCTGCGTCAGCCAGCTGATCGTGTTCGAGTCGTCGCGCAGGATGATCGCGCTCACGCCCTGGCGCGTCAACGCCAGCGTCTGCTGCAGCTCCGATGTCTCGCCGATCAGGGTCTCGTGCTCCAACACGCCGGCCGTAGCGTGCAGCTTGCTAAGCAGCGTGTCCAGCAGCGACAGCACCTGCGCGAACGCCGCGTTCACGTTCTCCCAGGTCACCTCGATGTCTGCCCAGTCCGGCTGCACGCGCATCGCGCGGCTCAGCCGCAGGCGGCCTTCGTAGTCGCCGGCAACGTTGCTCTGCTGACGCACGAAGCCTTCGAGCCCCAGGAAGAACTCCGGCAGGAGCTGCCTTGTGTGCGCGACCGACTTCTCGAGCTCCGCCGCCGTGTCGAGCAGCTCGCCTGCGCCGAACTGCTGGGCGGCCTGGCCGCGCAGCGCGTTGCGCACGCTGCCGACCAGCCCGCCGCCGCGCGTCGCGATGCGATCGAGCAGCGTCGAGATGTCGTCCTCGCTCGTCTGGAAGCCGAACTGGTCGGTCGCCTCCCCCTCTAGATGGTGCGCTTCGTCGATCACGAGATGCCGGTAGTCCGGGATCACGCCGCCACCGACCACGACGTCGGACAGCAGGAGGGCGTGGTTCACCAGCAGCACGTGCGCCGACTCCGCCCGCCGGCGGGCGCGCAGGAGGAAGCACGAGCCGTCCTTCACGAACGGACAAGGCGTCGAAAGGCACGCCTCGTTCTGAGCGCTGATCCTGCTCCAGACCTGCTCGTCGTTCTGCGAGAGTCGCAGCTCCGATCGATCACCGGTATCCGTGTTGGGTAGCCAGAGCAGCAGCCGGACCAGCAGCTTCGCTTCGTCTGGGGTCAGGTTCGCCGATCGCCGCATGTTCGACCAGCGCAGCAGACAGAGGTAGTTGCGCCGCCCCTTGAGCTGCGCCGCGCGCAGCTCGCTGCCCGGCGCCAGCAGCTGGCGGACCTTAGGCACGTCCTGGCCCAGCAGCTGCTCCTGCAGGTTGATCGTGTTCGTCGACACGACGACGCGCTCGTCGTTGCGCAGCGCGTGCTGCGCCGCCGGCAGCAGGTACGCCAGCGACTTGCCGATTCCCGTGCCCGCCTCGATCAGCAGCTGGCCGCCGCTGTTCAGCGCGCCCGTCACGGCGCGCGCCATGGCGACCTGCTCGCTGCGCTCTTCGAAACCTTCGATCACCGTCCGAGCGTCGTGCAGCAGCGCGCGTGCGATCTCGTCCGCGTCGATCAGCTCGCGCTCGTCTACCATCGCCCGCAGCGGCGCGCCGTACTTCGTCGGCGGACGGACGGCGTCGTGCACCAGCCCGACGGCGCCTGCCGTCGCCAGCGGTGGCAGCTCGTCGAGCAGCTCTTGCAGCAGGCGTCGCAGCGGCCAATCGGTCAGCGCTGCGACCCGCGCCGCCTCCGCGAGCAGCGTCGCCGGCAGCGCGGCGAGCTTCTCCCGCAGCGCGACGAACACCAGGCGCGCCGCGTCCGCGTCGGCCAGCGCTCGGTGGGCCGGCGCGAACTCCACCCCGAGGTGCGTCGCGATCGCGGAGAGATTGCGTTCGATCAGGGCGGGCAGCAGCAGGCTGGCCAGCTCCTGCGTGTCGTAGCGCGGGCCGGGCGGCCGCACCTGCGCGCGGTCGAGAAACGTCAGGTCGAAGGTGATGTTCTGCCCGATGATCGGCGCGTCGCCGATAAACGCTTGCAGGTCGCGCGCTACCTCGGCGAAGAGCGGCGCGCCAGCAACGTCGGACTCGCTGATGCCGGTCAGCCGCTGGATGCGATACGGGATCGACCGCCTCGGGTCGCAGAACGTCTCGAACGTCTCGCGGCGTCCGTCCAGATCGAAACGCGTCGCGCCCACCTCGATGATCGCGTCGTGCTCGGGGTCGAGGCCGGTCGTCTCGAGGTCGAGCGAGACGTAGGTGCGGCGGGGCATGGGGGATCCCTTCTAGTGCTGGGCCATTCTAGCAAGACGGGCGGGTCGAACAAGCGCCGGCTAGCGCGGGACTTCGGCAGGTTCGCCCAGGCTCTCTTCCGTGAAGCGCTGCAGGTTGCCCTGCAGCAGCCCGTGCGCGGCGTAGAAGCGGCCGCCGCGCAGCTCCTCCAGCAGCTCCTCCTGCAACGAGCAGTCCTTCTCCACCACGGTGCAGAAGACGCCGATCCCTTGCGTCGAGTGCGCGTCGCTGCCGCCCGTGACCGGCTTGCCCAGCGCCTGCGCCACGCGCAGCGCGAAGAGGTTCTCCCGCAGCGTGTTCGCGCCGTTCAGCGCCTCGATCGCGTCGACGATCTGGAACACGGGCAGCTTCGCCGCCTGCTCCGGGGTCATGGTGAACGGCTCCTTGCCCTGTCGACGGAAGTACACCGGGTCGAAGTAGTGCCGGAACGGGTGGGCGACGACGAGGAACCCGCCCTGCTCGTCGGCTACGCGCCGCAGCGTCTCGGCGTGCCGGATACCGCCGACGTACTCCTTCAGCCCCAGCGTCAGGATGTGGCCCATCTCGGTGGAGACCTCCATCCCGTTCGCGAAGAGCGTCTCGGGATGGTTCTCGCGGAACTCCTGCAAGGTGAAGCGGTCCCAGAGCCGGTCGTGCTCGCTCAGGTGAACGGCGGTCAGCCCGCGCCGGATCGCTTCGCTCGCGAGGTCGTCCGGGTTGAGTCCGCTGTCCGAAGCGCCTCGCGTCGTGTGGACGTGCATGTCGATGATCGTGCTCATAGTGGTAGGCGAGGGCCTTCAGGCCCTCGCAGCGAAGTATATCATCGCGCCTGCTCAGCCCTGCCCGGGCCCGAGGAGCGAAAGATAGGGCATGATCCATCCGAACGTCGCCGCGAACGTCAACCCGGCCACGATCAGCGGTACGCGCCAGCGTCGCGTCACGACGGCCAGCGGCAGCACCGCGATCGCCGCGATCGCGATGACGACCAACGTGAAGGCCGCGTTCGGGCTGCCCAGCCCGCCGTCCGGCTGGCGCCGCTCCATGCCGTGCAGCAGCAGTCCCAGCACCATGCCGGCGCCAGTCAGCACGAGGAACAAAAAGCTGTGCATCACAAGCGACCACGCCAGCAGCGGCGTCTCCTCCGGCACGACGCGGCGCAGCCACTCGCTTTTGGCGCGCATGCGGATCAGCGCCACCGCCGCGACCGGCGTCACGAGCAGCGCCAGCGCATACCCGCAGACGATGCCGGAGAAGATCTCGGCCACTAGTCCAACTCTTCGGCGGCCGTTGTCTCGGCCGGACCGATGGTGCGCGTCGCGATGCCCTTCATCTTGAGCACGAACGGTAGCCCGAGCGCCATGAACTCGGCATCATTCTGTGATGCGATCATGAAGTACCACGCCGGCCCGCTGCCACAGAGGTGTGAAGTGGCGGATGTCCCTCTGTGGGCAGGCGAAACTTCGACGCGGTTGCCTTCGGGACTGCGGACCTGCTCGAACACGTTGTACACGTCCTCGTCGCGCACCGCCTCCCCGCGGCGGATTCGCTCCGCCAGCCGGGCCGTTCTCGATCCGTCGCTGTAGTGCTCTGGCCGCAGCGCGGCGTACATGCGCGCCGTCTTGTTCTCTTCTTTAACGCTCTCATCCCATGCGACTATTAGGGTCTGCTCCGCCACGTCTGGCAGTGCCTCGACCTGCTCGCCCCGTCCCGACACGAACGCCGTGCCGCCGCGCAAGAAGAACGGTACGTCGCTCCCCAGCTCCGCGCCCATCGACCGCAGCTCTTCGTCTGAGACGTCCAGCTTCCACAGCCGGCGCAGTCCGCGCAGGACCGCGGCGGCGTCGCTGCTCCCGCCGCCCAGTCCGGCCGCGATTGGTATCCGCTTCTCCAGCTCGATCTGAACGCCGCGCTTCGCTT
>JBIOYF010000318.1:0-17657 GCA_044870035.1 Dehalococcoidia bacterium | reverse complement strand
TCGACGACCTGCTCGCGACGGGTGGCACCGCGGCCGCTACGGCGCAGCTCGTCGAGCTGCTGGGCGCGTCCGTGGCGGGGCTGGCGTTCGTGATCGAGCTGGCGTTCCTGCACGGCCGCGAGCGCCTCCGCGGCTACGACCTGATCGCACTCGTGCGCTACGACGAGGAGGCGTAAGCTATGTTGAGTCGTACCGGCTCGCTAACCAAGGGCGACGCCAGAGGAGAAAGGAAGAGACCTATGCGCAGGACCGCTCTGCTAGCCGCCATCGCGCTCCTTGTTGCCGGCACGGCGCTGGCAGCGATGGCTTGTGGCGGCGGCGAGGAACCCGACCTCTCCGCCACCCCAACGGCGATTGGCATAGAGGGCACACCTGCGTCGACTCAGCCCCTAGAAACGCCCACGTCCGCAGGCGCCACGGTCCAGGTCAACCTCGCGGAGTGGATCGTCGCGCCTGAGCCCGACGAGGTAGCGGCCGGGACGATCACGTTCAACCCGGAGAACATCGGTGGGAATCACCACGAACTGCTGATTATCAAGACCGGCTTGGAGCGGGACGCCCTGCCCACCAAAGATGATGGCAGCTTCGATGAAGCTGGCCCGGACGTCCAGGTCGTGGGCCAGATCCAGGAGATGGAGTCGGAAGGTAGCGGCTCGGTTGCCGTGGCGTTGGAGTCCGGCGCTTACGTCCTGATCTGCAACGTCGTCGACCAGAGCGGCAGCCACTACAGCGCCGGGATGAGCGCGGCGTTTCAGGTCACGCCGTAACTGTTCGGACCGGAACGGCCGCCCATCAGCTTCAACCAGCTTGATGGCTTGACCCTAGTGGCCGGGCAAGCAAGACTTTAGTGGCTGTAAATCGAAGGGCCACCGGAAGCGCCGGTTCTGCCCCGCGGAACTCGCTACGTCCGGCGGGATCGACAGCGCTCCTTGACCAGAACGACCAACACGTAGCGCAGCAAGGGAGGGAAACCGTGCGCAAACTTTGGCTACTGACTGGCGTCGGGCTGATTATGGCCGTCCTCGCCCTCGCGGCTATCGGCTGCAGCGACGACGACGGCGGCAACGGCGGCGACGCCACAGCAACAGAAGTGATGGTCGACACCCCCGTACCTACTGAGGTGAGCGGCACGCCGGCCGCGGCTTCGGTTGAGATCGTGGCGCCGGCGGATGGCAGCACGGTGAGCAGCCCGGTGACTCTGGAAGTGAGCGCCTCCGGCGTGGAGATCTCCCCCGCCGGCGACGCTGTGGAAGGCGCTGCCCACTTCCACGCCTTCGTCGACCAGGAGCCGGTGGCAGAAGGGGAAGCTGTACCTCAGGACACAGAAGGCATCTTCCATTTCGCCACGGGAACCCTAGACCTCGAACTCGAGCCGGGCGAGCACACCGTGACCGTTGTCTTGGGCGACAACACGCACGTTCGGCTCGCAGACGCAGCCCCGGCAGTAGTAACGTTTACGGTTGAGTAGCGAGAAGCGGGGGAGGCCGGTGCCGCGCGCCGTGCTTCAACCGCTTGCTTAAGCTGAGGAGCTTCTTCAGCAGGAGGGATACCATGCGAAAGATCTGGTTGTTTCTAGGAGTAGCCCTGCTCGGGGCGCTGCTCGCACTGGGCGCCGTCGCCTGCGGCAGCGATGACAACAACGACAACAACCCAACGGCGACACAATCACTCGAGACGCCCATCAGCACAGAGGGGACAACGCCACAAGCGACCGAACCTGCAGACGGTGAGCCGACCTCGCCGCCCTCGGCCTTCACGACGGTGATCGCTTCCGAGAACGCGGACTTGGGCACCATCCTGACGACCTTCGACGGCTACACGCTCTACACGTTCGATAACGACACCGGGGGCGTGTCCACCTGCACCGACGCTTGCGCGAGCCTCTGGCCGCCGCTGGTCATTCCGGGGACGCCCACGGCCGGCGAGGGCGTCAGCGGCACGCTGGACGTCGTCGCACGTGACGATGGGACCACGCAGGTGACGTATGATGGAAAGCCGCTCTACATGTACTCTGGCGACCCGTCCCCAGGCGACACCAACGGCGACGGCTTCGCTGGCGGAATCTGGCACGCCGTACGGCTCAGTTAGCAAAGCGAGCAGTTTCGATAACAGAAGAACGCCTCGAGTCAACTCGAGGCGTTCTTGCTTGCTTGAGACGTCAGGCTGAAGCCTGACATGCGGTGTACTACGCGGTTTGGGTCGCCAGCGCGCTGCGCGGCAGCATGCCATCCAAGATTCGCTCGAGAGCCATCGTATGGGCACAGGCTCCCCATCCAGCAAAGAACTCGCAAGTGCAGCGCCACTTCTCGCCGTCCAGCATGACGCTATGACGGTCGTTATCACCGTCCACCTCGGCCTGCAGGCCGCGTACGTGAATACGACCACGCTCCTGGGCGTAGCGCTTCGCCTTTTCGATCTTGCCAATGAGACCTGAGTTCACGAGGCTCTCCTTTCGAGTAAAGAGTTCGGCACCGGCGCATGCGCCGGTGCCGAAGATCAACCAACTTGGATGCTGCGGGACATCAAGGGCGACCCCTTTCGACTGCATTCTACGCCCGCGAAGGTAGGCCGTCAAGCCTTCAGGCCCCCGCTCGCGGGAAAGGAGCCAAGCTGTTGATACTTGCTCCCGCCCGGCCCAAGCATGCTCCGCATCAGATGCACTTCCGTCACGATCATCGGCGGGAGCGCCGGAAACGTGTACTGCTGGACCAGCCCCGCGAGGCGGCGTCGTTCGTCAGCGGGAGCTTGCTCCGGCATCCGGGCGAGCGTCACGTGAGGCGCGAACGGGCGGCCTTCTGGTGCAAAGCTGAGCGGCTGCAGCGCCGCTTCGACGCGCTCAGCCAACCGGCTGAGCCGCTCAACATCGCCGGCCAGGCCGACCCAAACGACGCGCAGCTGGGCGCCACCGAAGCCGCCCAGCCGGTCGATAGAGAGCCGCAGCTCGAACGGCTCGATCGTGCGAGAGAGGGCGGCCGTGATGGCGTCGACGCGACGCGGATCGACGCGGCCCAGGAACTTGAGCGTGATATGAATGCCTTCCGGCCGGACGAAGCGTAAGCGACCAAAGCCTGCGCGTCGGAGGTCATCCTGAATTCGGGTTAGGCCCCGCTTTGCTTCGTCCGGCATCGGGCAGGCGACGAAGAGCCGGAGTGTCCGTTCGTCGGGCATCAGTCCAGGCGGAGCAGGCGGCGCGCGTTCTCGCCCTCGATCAGCTTCTGCGCCTCGCCGCCCAGCGACGCGTTGCGCATCAGGTCGAGTGCCTGCTGCTGCGACACGAGCGGGAAGTCGCTGCCGAACAGGATCCGGTCGGCGCCGACCCGCTCGATGCAGGCGCGATAGACATCCGGCGTATACAGGAAGCCCGTCGCCGAGGTATCGAAGTAGGTCATCTGCAGCGACGCCTTCACCTCGGGCATGAGCGCGTAGAAGGGCAGGCCGCCACCCCAGTGCGCGGCGATCACCGTGGCGCCCGGGAAGTCGTTGACGAAGCGGGCGAGCTGTTCCAGCGGTAGGCCGGCCTTGCCGGCATACGGGTGGCCCACCGGCTCCGTCGAGTGGAAGAGGAGGAGCAGGTCGTACGCGTCGGCGCCCCAGGCCAGCAGATCGGCTTCCTCGCTGTCGATCAGCGTGTAGCCCTGCGACTGCGGGCGCAGCTCGCCGAGGCCGCGCGCGCCGCCGACGGCACAGCGCTTCAGCTCGTCGCGGGCGCCTTTGTCCGAGGGCTGGACGGTACAGAAGGGCACGATGCGACCGTTGGAGCGCGCGGCGGCCTCCAACAGATAGTCATTGTGGCGAACGCAGAGCTCGGCGTCTGCCCAGGCGAAGCCGAGGGCAACGCTGTGGTCGATGCCCGCGTCGTCCATCGACGTGAGCAGCTCCTCCGCGGTCGCGATACGCGCCTTGGGGTTGGCGTAGAGCTCGCGGAACGTCGCGTCGCGGGCGATGTAGCCGTCGCGGTCGTCACGGACGTCGGGCGGAAAGACGTGCGTGTGGATGTCGATGACCATGGGCGTATAGTAGCGGGCCTGGTGGTTGGTTGTTAGTCGTTGGTTGTTGGTACGCCTCCCTTCTGGCCACAGATGGTCACAGAAGGCTGCCAAGGGATAGGAAACGGGTTAAGAATGGGGGAACCGGCCGTCGTGCGGGCCACATCGACCCTCGAAACTTCGAAACTCGAGCTGCTAAGAGGACTTTACTCCAGCGTACGAGTGCAGGCCGCTGACCCAGAGGTTCACGGCGAAGTAGGTGAAGAGCACGGCGGCGAAGCCGACGACGAGCACCCACGCGGAGCCCCTACCCTTCCAGCCGCGCAGGTTTCTCGCGTGGAGGTAGGCGGCATAGATGAGCCAGGTGGTCAGCGCCGACGTCTCTTTCGGGTCCCAGCCCCAGTAGCGGCTCCAGGCGCTGTGCGCCCAGTACGCGCCCAGCCCGATGCCCAGCGTCAGCATCGGAAAGCCGATCAGAACCGACCGGTTGGCGATCTCTTCAAGAGTATCGCCGGCGGGCAGGCGTGCGAAGCGCCGCTCGCCATTCTGAAGTAAGTAGAGCGCGGCGGCGCCGAACGAGACCGACAGCATCGCGTAGGAGAGCATCATCGTCGCGACGTGCGCGCCCAGGATGCGGTTCGCCTGCAGCGCGGGCACGAGCGGCCGGATCTCGGACGGGAAGTACGCCAGCGCGAACGCGAACATCGTGAACGCGACCGGCAGCAGCACGGCACCCACCATGCGCGCGGCCGCGCCGGAGGTCGCCGAACCTTCGCCGCCGAGGAGGCGAAAGCGCAGCTCAAAGAGGGCGTGGAACAGGACGATGCCCCAGCCGAAGCCGACGGTGAACTCCCACATGTTGGCGTAGGGCGGCCGGCCCGCGGCGACCCAGCGCGCGCCGAGTGACGACGTCAGCGTGATCAAGGCGAGCCAGCTCATCGCCGTCGCGCCGGAGGCGAGCCAGCCGGGGGCCTTGGCCGGCGCGGCGACGGTCATCGTCGTGCCGATGTCAGTAGCGGCGGCTCGATAGACGACGCGGGGCCACAGGGGCAGCGCAATGTACGCGACCGACGCGAGGCCGGTGAAGGCGAGGCCGACGAGGAAGACGTTGTAAGAGAAGTCGGCGGCGGACACGATGCCTATAGGGTAGAGGGTCGAGGGTCGAGGGTCGAGGTCTAGCGCGGAGCGCTGGTGGCCGCGGCCGCCGGAGGCGCCGGCTCCTGCTTTTGCGCAGGGGGCTGCACGTCGCGAGGGGAGCGGCGGATCGAGACACGCTTGTATGACTCGGTCATGGAGCCGCGGCGCGCGCTGCGCATGCGTTCGCGCCAGGTCTTCTCGATCTCCTCGCGCGTCCGCTGGCCGAGCTGGCTCCTGTGGCAGAGCACGGCCTGCAGCTTCGTCTCGAGGTGCGCGCTGATGTCGACGTGGTAGTCGGGCTCATCGGTGCCGGCGAGGAGCATCTCGTTCACCTGGTGCGCGCCGAGGCCGTTCGCGGCGAGCTCCGGATAGTAGAGATGATCGCGCACGGCCGGGTAGATCGCGTCCCGAACGGCGATACCGACGGCGCGGTGGTCGGAATGGTTGAAGCCCTTGCGAAAGCCGTCCCACGTGACGACAACGTCGGGGCGATACTTGCGGAGCACTTTGACGATCTCGCCGCGGAACTCCGCGTTGGGCTCAAGAAAGCCGTCAGGCATGCCGAGGAAGATCACGTCCTTCGCCCCGAGGACGCGGCAGGCGTCGCGCTGTTCCTGCTCCCTGATCGCTGCCAGCTCCTGGCCCGTGAGCGCCTCTTCGTGCGTGCCCTTGTCGCCGCTGGTCGCGAGGACGTAGTAGACCGTCCAGCCCTGGGCGCACCACTTGGCGACCGAGCCGCCGCACATAAACTCCGCGTCGTCCGGGTGCGCGACGATCACCACCGCGGTGAGCGGGCCGTCCTTGCCCAGCTCTTCGTTCGGCTGGTTCTTCTTGCGGCGCAGCCGGAGTCGATCGACGAGCGCCATGGGCTACGCGATCGCGGTGGCGGACGTGCCTTCGATCAGCTCGCGGTAGATGGCGAGCACGGCCTCGGCGACGTTGGCCCAGCGGAAGCGCTCGACGTTCTCGCGCGCGGCCGTACCGAAGGCGCGGCGCAACTCTTCGTTGCCGAGCAGCAGCTCGATGCGCTCCGCGAACGGCTCCGGGCAGCGCCAGGGGATCAGGTAGCCCGTCTCGCCGTCGCGGACGGTGCCGGCGAGCCCGCCGACGCGCGACGCGACGACCGGCGTGCCGCACGCCATCGCCTCGAGCGCAACAAGGCCAAAGCTTTCGTAGAAAGACGGCACCACGCAGACATCGGCGGCGCTGTAGAAGAGCGGCAGGCGCTCGTGATCGACTGCGCCAAGGAATCGCACGCGGTCACCGATGCCGAGCCGCCTCGCCAGATCGCGCAGGTGGGCCATCTCGCCCTCGCGCGCGGTGTGATCGCCGCCGATGACGAGGACGGAGCAGTCGTGCTCGGCTTCGAGCTGCGCCGCGGCGCCGAGCAGGATGTCGATGCCCTTGAGCGGCTCGACGCGGCCGACGAAGAGCAGGATGCGGTCGTCATCGCCGAGGCCGAGCTCCTTGCGTGCCTCCGCCTTCGCGACGGGGTGGAACAGATCGAGGTTGACGCCGCACGGGACGACGGCGATGGTCTCCGCTCGCGCGCCGTACAGCCGAACGAGCAGCTCGCGCTCGTCTCGGCCGGCGGCGACGATGCGGTCGGCGCTCTGCGCGATGCGCTCTTCGGCCTGGATGCGTTCGTCCGGCTCCCACTCGCTGATGCGCGAGCGGCTCTTCACTTCGCCGAGCGTGTGGAACATGGTGATGTGCGGGACGCCCCAGCTAATGCTCAGCCGCTCGCCGGCGAGGCCGGAGAGCCAGTAGTGGCTGTGCACGACGTCGTACGTGATGCCTTCTCGTTCGGCGAAGGCGAGGACGCCGCGCTCGAACTCGTCGACGTACTGCGGCAGCTCGGACTTCTCGACGTACTGCGGCGGGCCGGCGGGGATGTGGACGAGCCGGGCGTGGGGATGGCCGTCGACGACGGGCGGCTCCAGCTCCGGCACGTCGCCGGCGCGGCGGGTAAAGACGTCGACGTGATGACCGCGCTCGGCCAGCTCGCGCGTCATCTCGCGGACGTAGACGTTCAGGCCGCCCGTCTCGGGGCCCCCGAGCGGTGCGACCGGACACGTGTGATAGCTGAGCACCGCCACCCGATACATAGGCGTCCTCAGGATAGCGGAAACAGCCCCTCCCCGTCCCGCCCAACGGGTCAGGGTTAGCGGGTTAGCGGCGGATCGTTGCCTTATAGATCTGGCGGTCTTTGCCGCCCAGATCGTACTTGTACGGCTCGTGGCCGCGCAGGAAGTCGACGCAGCTGTGGCCGGACTCGATGGCGTCCTGCAGACACATCGCTTTGGAGCCCAGCCCGACGGCGAACTGGGCGAACTGCGGGTCGTAGCCGCTGTTGTAGAGGAAGAGCCGGCGACGCTGGTCGAAGCAGAGCACAGACGCGATGGCGCTGCCGTTCAGCTCCAGCTCGTAGAGGCGTACGAGGCCGTCGCGGGCGAGGGCGGACGCCATGCGGTGAAAGAAGCGGCCGATCTGCTCCGACATGAATGCCGCCTTGTCGCCGCGGCTCTCCACCATCAGCCGGATCAGCACCGGCAGATGCTCCTCGAGGTCCTCCGGGCGCGTGTACGCCGTCATCTGCAGCTCACCGAGCTCGCCGAGCCGGCGCAGCTTGCGGCGCAGCTCGTGTCGGTCCTTCTTGTTGAGCGATGCCTGATACGCCTCCCAGCTCTCGGGGAGCACGACGTGCGGCGCGACGGCCTCGTCTTCGCATTCGACGGCGAAGCCAGCGGCCTGGGCGCGCGGGAGCAGCTCGGCGACTGTCACGCTGTCGTCGCGCAGGCCGCGCAGCTCGATCTCGGCCCATGACTCGCCCCGCAGCACGGCGAGCAGCGCATCGAACACGTCGGCGGCGTGTTCGGGGGCGACAGTGAAGTCCATGTAGTCGCAGATCGAGTAGTGTCCGACGAGCGACAGCCGGCCCTCGGCGCGCAGCAGCGGCGCGACGCCAACGAGCGCGCTGCCGTCGCGGACAGCGAGTAAGAGCAGCTCGCGACCGTCCTGGAACTCGTCGAGCCAGACGCGGTGCCAGGTGGGGTGGAGGAAAGGCACCGGCTCGCGCGTTCGCTCCAGCAGCGCCGCCCACTCCGGCGCCAGCGAATCGAGGTCTTCTTGTCGGATGTCCAGGGTCATGGGAACGTTGACAGGCTAGCAGCGGCGGGAATCCGCGAGCAAGCGGGGCGCTTGAGCGATCGAATCGAAAGGTCCTTCGCCCTCCACCCCACTGCCACCCCTTTCTCCTTCCCCTCCCCGCTCGGCTCAGGATGACATTTCTTCCTTCGCTTCGCTCAGGGTGACACTGGGCTGCGCTCGAAGTGAGAACATTACGCTTGTCTTCGTGCTGGAACGGCGTTACGCTGAAATCCCCACATCGATACGTGCAGCCCTGCACGACAAGGAGGTTCACATGACAACCGACACGAAGCCGGCCACACCAGCGACCGAGGCCAGGACGTACCAGATGCTGATCGACGGGCAGTGGGTGAACGCGAAGAGCGGCAAGACGTTCGAGCGGCTCAGCCCGGCGAACGGTGACCGCGTCGGGACGTATCCGCTCGCCGATGTCGAAGACGTCGACATCGCGGTTGATGCGGCGCGGCGCGTGTTCGACAGCGGCGCGTGGAGCAACGCGCCGGCCAGGCAGCGTCACGACGTGCTGCGCGCCGTCGCGGCGAAGCTGCGCGCCGACATCGCCCCGATGGGCACGATCATGGCGCGGGAAGTCGGTAAGCCGCTCGGCATGGCGATGGCGGAAGTCGCGATGTCGGCGGACGTGTTCGACTACTACGCGGGACTCGCGCTCGACCTGCGCGGCGAGTCGATCACGCAGTACGTGCCGGACGCGATCGGCCTGACGATCAAGGAGCCGGTCGGGGTCGTCGGCGTGATCACGCCGTGGAACTTCCCGCTGCTGCTGCTGACGTGGAAGATCGCGCCAGCGCTGGCGGCGGGCTGCACCATCGTCGCGAAGCCGGCGCAGCTGACGCCGGGCAACACGATCGAGCTCGGTCGTATGGTGCTCGAAGCGGGCGCGCCGGCCGGCGTCATGAACGTGATCACCGGCCCCGGCTCGAAGATCGGGCAGCACATGGCGGAGCACCCGAAGATCGACAAGATCGCGTTCACCGGCTCGACGGAGGTCGGCCGGACGGTGATGCGCGCCGCCGCGAGCAACATCAAGAAGCTCTCGCTCGAGCTGGGCGGCAAGTCGCCCAACATTATCTTTAAGGACGCCAACATCGACGCGGCGGTCGCGGGCGCGTTCTTCGGCATCTACCTGAACACCGGGCAGGTCTGCCAGGCCGGCTCTCGCCTGCCGGTCCACGAGTCGATCAAGGACGAGTTCATGGAGAAGATGGTCAACTTCACAAAGACCGTCAAGATGGGCGACCCGCTCGACCCGACGACCACGATGGGGCCCGTCGTCGACCAGAACCAGCTCAACACCGTGGAGCACTACATCAGCGCGGGCAAGAACGAGGGCGCTAAGCTGCTCGTCGGCGGCTCGCGCGTGATGGACAACGGTTTGGACAAGGGCCTGTTCGTCGAGCCGACGATCTTCGACCTCGTGCGTAGCGACATGACGATCGCGCAGGAGGAGATCTTCGGGCCGGTGTTGAGCGTGCTCACGTTCAAGGACGCCGACGAGGCGCTGCGCATCGCGAACGACTCGATGTACGGGCTGGCAGCGGCGGTCTGGACGAACGACCTGAACACCGCGCTGAAGATGGCGAAGGGCATCAAGGCGGGCACGGTGTGGATCAACAGCTACCACCAGGCGGGCATGCCGTTCATGCCCTACGGCGGTTACAAGCAGAGCGGCACCGGTCGAGAGCTGGGCCACGAAGGACTGAACGAGTACATGGAGACGAAGGCCGTACAGATCAAGCTGAACTAGCTGGAGCGGCTGACTAAGGGGCCCGAGGCTCGAAGTTCGAGGTTCGAGCCCCTCGTCGCGCCCTGCCGCTCGGCGTTGAAGCTCGCCCGCGCGAATTGAATTGAATTCTTTCGGAAAAATCGGCAGCATTTCGAACCTGGCGCGGGAATTGACCAGCGGACAGAAGCAAATGAACCGGCGCTCACTAAGGTTGCTCGAATAGGAGTTCGGGGGCGTTGAAGGAGCTGCCGCGGCGGTTCCTGTGAAGTGTCCGCCGATCAATTCGGTCCGTAGTCTCATCGCTGGTTGCTGGTCGCTCGTTCCTTCGACGTTGCTCAGGGGAGGCGCCGGTACGGTCATGGAACGCTCCTGTTGGGTGGATAGTCAGAGTCGATTGTGGAGCGCCCGCGTGAAAGCACCAACATGCTGATGTCACTATCTCGTCCGCCTCCACCGCGCTTATGGGCCAAGGGCCAAGGCCTCCTCCCTCACCCCCAGCCCTTCTCCTTCGGTGAGGGAGAGGGGAACGGCGCCGCAGCAAAGCGGCGTCGGGTGATGAGCCCGGCGCCCTTGCATTAGGGCCAAGGGCCATGGGCCAAGGGCCAAGGGCCACGGGCCATGGGCCAAGGGCCCGACCCCACCGCCCGTTGACGGCGAGTGTAAACTAGCGGTGGAATGTGGCACGGCGGGATGTCCTTGACTAGTTCGCCCAAACTATTGGCTCTTTGTGGCCTCGTACTGGCCGCTATGTCTGCTCTCGTGTTAGTCCAAAACCCCGGCGCGCCAGCGTCCGCGTCGTTTCCTGGCCAGAATGGAAAGATCGCGTTCGTACAGACGGCTGGCCCAGTGAGCAATCCATATGAAATATTCACCGTGGACGCCGATCGCACAAACCCTGTCCGGTTAACGAACAACGATGTGAACGACTTCGATCCGGCCTGGTCACCCGACGGCTAACAGATCGCTTTCAGCAGCGGCGGCGAGCTTTGGCTGATGAACGCTGACGGCTCTGGCCCCATCCAGTTGACGAGCAACAGTGTGACCGATAGCACGCCGGCCTGGTCGCCCGACGGGAGCCTGATCGCTTTCGCGCGGCAGACCGTCTCCGGCACGCAGATCTTCGTCATGAACGCTGACGGGTCAAAGGTGGTGCAACTCACGGATGCGGCGGGCGTGAACAGCTTCCCAAGCTGGTCTCCCGACGCGAGGTCGATCGTGTTCAACTCAAACCGCGATGGCAATTGGAATCTATACGTGATGGCAGCGGACGGCTCCGGAGAGACTCCGCTTACCAGCGATACCGGCGACGAATTCTACCCGGACTGGTCACAAGACGGGACACGCATTGTGTTTCAAATGGGGCTTCCGCCCGGCGATGTCTGGTTGGTTAACCCGGACGGGTCAAACGCGGTCAACCTTACAGATAGCACATCGGACGAAGGCGCTCCCGCATGGTCGCCGGACGGTGCTCAGATCGTGTACAGCGCGTCGGATGGCCTGGCATACGAAGTCCACGTGATGGATGCCGATGGTGCAAATGCAACCTCGCTTGGCGTAGAAGGAGGCGCGCCCAATTGGCAGCCGTCACCACCTCTGCCACCAACGCTAGCCGACACCGACAGCGACGGGTGCACAGACAACGCGAGTTTCAAATCGCGCTCGGTAGCGAGACCTCCGGCGGCAAACGCAACCCGGCGAACCCCAACGACTACTTCAACACGTCGCACGACGGCAAGAACCGAGTTGATGACATCTTGCTGGTGGTGCTGGCCTACTTCAAGGACGATAACGACGGCAACCCCGGCCTGCCACCGTACGCCAGCGGTTACAACCCCGATACGGACCGCGTACTCCCCATGGGCGCGCCGCACTTGTGGAGCCTGCAGGGGCCGGACGGGCTGCAGCGCGTCGATGACATCGTGAACGCCCTCCATCAGTACTTCCACGACTGCGCGTAAGACAAGAGTCACAACGGCAGAACAGAACCCCTCACTGGAGGGGCTCTCACTATCTCGCCACAGTGTCTGCTGATCTAGTCGGCTGGCACTCCAGTCTCCTTAACGAAAGTAGCGATGAGTAGAGCGAGCCGTTCGGGCTGATCCTCGGGAACCGATGCGTAGCTGTCTTCAATTCGCTCGAGGCGAGCTTTTGGAAATGCCTCACACAGTTTCAGGGCATCGCTAAGGGGGAATATCTTATCCTCAGGAGCCCACGCGATGAGAACCGGCCGGTCAACCGTATGGAAACCCTTAGCAGCCTCGACGGTGTAGCGGGCGTCCATCCCCCGTAAGACCTTCTGCAGATCACGCCGCACGCCAGCGTTTGTGGCAGCGGGTCGGAAATACGAGTCGAGCGCCCTGGCCTCAACCGGCTTCTTGTTGTCCAATCCGAACACGAGCGGGTGGCCATGGAGAACGCGCCGCCACCGATGGAGGGCACGGGCGGTGACAAAAAGAGCTCCTGGCACGTGTGCGAGCACCCAGATGGGGAAGCGCTTGCTGCGAGCAGGGAAATTGTTGTACGCGTGACAGTCCGTCAAGACCAGCCGGCCTATTCGCTCGGGCGCCCTCGTTACCAAGAGCTGGCAGTAGACGCCTCCCGTGTTGTTGCCTACCAACGTCACCTGTTGAAGAGACAGCGCTGTAATGAACTCAGCAATGAGGCCGGCGACGCCCGGCGGGCTCAGGTCGGCGTTAGCGTCCATCGGCACCTCGTGCGCGCCTAGCGGCCAATCAGGGGTTAGGCAGCGGAAACTGGTCGCGAGTTCGGGAACGACTTTGCGCCAAAGATCGCCATTCACATAGTCAGCGTGGACGAAGACAATGGGTAGGCCGCTGCCACGATCTCGGTAGCGAACCTTACCCTGCCTCAGGGTGACTTCTTTGCCTTCGCCGAGTTCCGTGAAAACGCCCATCTCTTCTCAACACGGCAGCCGGAGCTCCCGGCAAGTCTACGTGAGCACGGTTTAGCTCCGCGAGCCGGCTCAGTACCCCATCCAGCCCGACGGGATATTAGCGAATTCCCCTCCAATATTCTCAGAAAGTCATTGGTCCACGGCATGCGCGAGCGCCGAAGGCGTCTGGCAGCCGACAAACGCCGGGCTTCGTGGATGAGCTCGTCATTCGTGAGAGCATCTTACTCCGGAGGTGGAAAGGGAAGGCCGGGGCAACCCCGGCTCTCCCACATGGCGGTCCTTCCCCAAATTAAGCTTGCCCAACGCTCGACTAGCATGATCTTGCACCAGGCCGGCCTGCCGCCCAGATGGAAGGCTTATCTCTACGAGCGCAGCATCCCCGAGTTCGTCCGGCGGCTCAAGGACGCCAGCGGCGGCAGCCTGCCCGGCACCTCCGCCGAGATCCTCGATCGAGAAGTGCGCGACCGCATCTCGCCCGGGAATACCGCCGTACACGGCAGGCTACAGCCCGGACACGGACCGCGTGCTACCAGACCCAGCGATGAACTGGAGGACCGGGCCGCCGGACGGGCTGCAACGTATCGACGACATCGTGAACGCCCTCCATCAGTACTTCCACGATTGCGCGTAGCCGCCTACTTGACATCTTCCAGGGCCGCTGTATAGTGACGTAGGTCTCCCCGCCCTGTATTGAAACCCGCGCTGAAGCGTTCAAGTGGCAGGGTGCGTTTGTTCTCCCGCCTGATTGAGCTATTTCATTACGACAGCCGCGGCGCCGTCGTCGTGCGGCTGGCCGCCGCGCTGGCGATCGTCGCCGGCTTGATCGCGGGCGCGGTCATCCTTGTCGGCCGCGGCGGGCCGACGCCCGCGGACGCATCCGGCCCGGCGATGGCCATCAGCGTGTTCTCCGACCCGAACAAGACGCAGCCGGCGCCGTGCGATAGCTCCAGCACGCCGCGCAAGTGCGTCATCGTCGTCGGCACGACGTTTAGCATCGACGTGAACGCCACGTCGCCGCCGTCCGGGGGATACACGGGCTGGCAGATCGCCCTTGGGTACACGACAAACGTCAACTTCAAGTCGCAGCAGATCGTCTGGCCGGAGTGCGCGGGATCGACGATCGGCAAGGATACGTCGAAGCCGCAGAAGCACATCGTCTCCTGCAAGACGGGGATCTTCGAGCCGACGTTCAGCCATTACAGCGGACCGCTGGTCAACTTCGTCTTCAACTGCAAGGAGGGGCCCGGGCACCTCGATCTGATCGGCGGGACGACGGACCCGCAGAACAGCTTCTACTCGCAGACCGTGGCCGGCCAGCCGCTGCGTGTCTTCCTCAAGTCGAGCGGGGGGCTCGCCGATACGGTCTCGATCAACTGCAACCCGCCGACCGCAACGCCGACGGCGACCGCTACGCCGACGGCAACGTTCACGAGCACACCGACGTTCACGTCGACGTTTACTCCGACAGCGACGAGCACGGCGACGCCGACGAGCACGGCGACGGACACGCCCACCAACACCTCCACGCCGACGAACACCGTGACGTGGACGTTGACGCCCACAAGCACACCGACAAAAACGCGAACGCCGACCAAGACACCCACGGCGACAAAGGTGCCGGACCCATCGCGCGCAAAGATGTCGTTTCAGGTGTTCAGTGACGCAGCGAAGACGTACCGCCTCTGTGACGTCGGCCCGATCGGGCGGCCGTGCTTGCTAGAGGCGGGCCAGTCATTCAGCGTGGACGTGCTGGCAACGCAGCCGCTGAGTGACGGCTACACGGGCTACCAGGTGGTGCTGCAATACACAGGTGTGATCAGCCTGGTCAATCAGCCCGGCACGCAGGAGAACCGCTGGCCGCCCTGCCAGCCCGCCTATGCCAGCGAAGATAAGGCACAGCCCAACATCTACGTGCTCTCCTGCAAATCGGGCATTACGCCGGATCCCAGCCACTACACCGGTGTGCTAGCGAACGTGAACTTCGTCTGCAAGGAGCCGGGGACCGCGCAGCTCGACCTCGTCGGCGGCAAGAGCGCCAAAGTGAGCTTCTACAGCCGTCTGCCGTCCGGTGGCCAGCCGCTACGCGTCTATCTCAAGGGCCTCCCGAAGGGCGCCAAGGAGGCCGCAGACTACTTGCAGATCGCCTGCGTGGCGAAGGGCGCCGGCGCCGCCGACACCGATGGTGACGGGTGCACGGACCAGCGAGAGAACGGCCCTGACGAGCGTCTGGGGGGACGCCGCAATTTCTTAAACCCCTTCGACTACTTCAACCCCACGCACGACCGGCAGAACCGCGTGGATGACGTTCTGGCGATCATCACTCACTACTTTCACGATGTAGGCGACCCGCTGTACGACTCCCAATTCGACCGCACGCTGTGGGGGCCGAACCGCTGGAACCTGGGGCCGCCCGACGGCAAGATCCGCGTCGATGACATCCTCGAGTCGGTCGATCAGTACTTCCACGACTGCGTGTGACAGGGCGAACGACTTGGAGTAGACTAGACGCGAAAGGGGTGAGCTTGCGCGTTAGTGCCCTCCTACTGGTGGGAACGGTGAGTGTGGCGGCGATCCTCCTGAGCGCATTGCCGCGCCTCGCGCCCAGCGCCGGAGCGCATGCGCCGCACGCCGGGCTCGACTTCTCGATGGCAGTCGACACGGATGGCGACACGGTGAACGACTGCGGTACCGGCTCCGGCGAGCCGACGGCGTGCACAGCGCCGCTGAACGGACCGGTCCGCGCCCGTGAGTATCTCAACTCGCTGGGAGACATCCCTGCCTATCGACAGCTGCAGCTCCATTTCGGCTTCACGGGTGGCGTCGTGCCGGATAGCGACCCGGACTCCGTCTGGCCCGGCTGCGCTTCGGAGTCGTTCTACTTCCTGTCTGATTTCGGACACGCGCTCTGCGACGTTGCTGGGACCTCTCCGTCCGTCGCGTACACGGGGCTCGTGGCGATGATGTTTTACAAGTGCACCAGCGATGGCGCGATGGACCTTCGACATGGCCTTTCGCCGTACCACACGTACCTCACCGGAGAAGGTGGATTGGGCGACCGACACGCGGAGGGCGACCAGACCGCCGAAGTGCTGACGGTGACCTGCCAGGCGCCGGAAGCTTATCCCACCGATACGGACGGAGACACCTGCCCCGACCAGAAGGAAGCGGGCTCGAATGAGCTAGCCGGCGGCCGGCGCAACTTCCTCGACCAGTTCGACTACTTCAACCCGAGCGGCGACGGCCTCAACCGCATCGACGACGTGCTTGACGTCGTTAATCAGTACTTCATCGATGACGACGATCTGGGCTACACTGCTTCGACAGACCGCACGCTGATGGGCCCACAGCCGTGGAACCTAGGGCCGCCCAACGGGCAGCAGCGCGTCGATGACATCCTGAACAGCGTGCATCAGTACTTCCACGACTGCTCGTAGCCCCTTCCCGCCTCACACCTCCGGGGTCGAGGGTCAAGGGTCGAGGGTCGAAAACCCTACCCCACCGCCCCTTCCGCACGCTAGTTGTTGTCGGACTGGCCGTGCAGCTTGCGTAGTTCGGTCTTGAGGACCTTGCCGAGCGGGTTGCGCGGCAGCTCGCCAACGAATGCGACATACGCTGGCGCTTTGTAGCTGGCGAGCCGCTCTTTGCAGTAGGCCTGGACCTCCGCGGCAGTCGGCTGCTGGCCGTGGTGCGGGACGCAGACGGCCTTTACGACTTCGCCCCACTCGACGTCAGGCACGCCGATGACGGCGCACTCATCGATCTTGGGGTGCTGGTCGATGACTTCTTCGATCTCGCTGGTTGAGATGTTCTCGCCGCCGCGGATGATCAGGTCCTTCTTGCGGCCCGTGATGAAGAGATAGCCGTCCTCGTCCAGGTAGCCGACATCGCCGGTGTGCAGCCAGCCGTCGACGATCGCCTGCGCCGTCTCGTCGGCCTGCTTGTGGTACTCGCGCATCACACGCGGGCCGGACACGCAGATCTCACCCTCCTCGCCGGCGGCGAGCTGTTCATTCTTCTCGTCCATAATCGCGACGACGATGTCGTCCATCACCCGGCCGACGGAGCGCAGGCGGCGCAGCTTCTTCTCGCGCTCGGCGCCGTCTTCGTTCGGGATCTGGTGGTCTTCGGGACCGAGGTACGTCAGCGTCGACGTGCTCTCGGTCTGGCCGTAGGCGTTCATCAGCCCGCAAGAGAAGACGTCGACGGCCTTGCGCACCACTTCGTAGGGCATCGGCGCGGCGCCGTAGGTGATCAGCTTGAGCGAGCTGAGATCGTACTTCGCGAAGTCCGGGTGCTCCATCACGCGCTTGAGCATCGTCGGGACGACGAAGGCGTGCGTGACGCGCTCGCGCTGCACCGTTTCCAGCCAGGCTTTCGGCTCGAACTGGGGCAGGATCGCCAGCGTCCGGCCGCCCCAGATGCTGGACATCATCGTCGTCGCGCCGGCGACGTGATAGAACGGCACGGAGACGAGCGTGACGTCCGGCTCCGAGCTGGGGTCGGCGGGGTTCATCGTGTTCGTGACGTAGACAGAGAGCGTCAGGTAGGTGAGCACGACGCCCTTGGGCTGGGCCGTGGTGCCGCTGGTGTACATCAGGATCGACGCATCGTTCTCCTCGATCTCGACGAACGGCTCTTCTTCGGGCGCCTTCAACAGCTCGTCGTACGAATGCATGCCGTCGACATTGCCGTCGACGCAGACGTACTCGCGCACGCCGGTGAACTT
>JBIOYF010000317.1:0-16146 GCA_044870035.1 Dehalococcoidia bacterium | reverse complement strand
GATCGAGCCGGAGAAGGCAGCCGCGGACCCGGCGCTGGCCCGGGCGCGCGAGCTGGCCGGTGACAGCCTGGACGCGGCGCTGCGCGTCATCCTCGACCGCCAGATCGAGAAGTCGGCCGAACGTGGTTGGCCGCTCCACCCGGACACCGTCGCCGCGCGGAACGAGCTGCTCGCGCCGGACGCCGAGCAGCCATGACGTCCTCCCGTCGACGCGACCTCGGTGACTTCGGCGAGCGCGTCGCGAAGGCGCACCTCGAAGCGAAAGGCTACCGCGTGCTCGCGACGAAGTTCCGCGTGCGCGAAGGCGAGATCGACATCGTCGCGCAGCACGACGGCGTCCTGGTGTTCGTCGAGGTGAAAGCGCGCCGCGGCCCGGCGATGGGCTCAGCAGTGGAGGCGATCGACGCGCGCAAGGCGAATCGCCTCCTCGCCGCCTCCGAGGTGTTCGCCGCGCGTCACCCGGAGCTGCCGCCGGACCGCCGCATCGACCTGATCGCCATCGACCTGGACACGTCGGGCCGCGTCGTATCGCTGGAGCATATCGAGAGCGCGGTCGAAGACGGCTGATTGACAACCCCCCAGCCTAAAGGCTGGGGTATGTTTGAAAGGCTCGGGGTGTTTGGCGAAGGATGCCCCAGCATTCATGCTGGGGTTTGTTGTTCCAACCAAATGCCGCCGCGCCCCATCAGACGAATGCTTAGCTATACTGTGGTCACGATGCCGATCTACGAGTATCGCTGCCAGGCCTGCGCCAAGCGCAGCAGCGTCTTCGTGCGCAGCATGTCGGTCGCGGTCAAGGCGAAGTGCGAGCATTGCGGCAGCGCGCGCATGAGCCGGCTCATCTCGCGCGTGGTCGTGCCGCGCTCGAAAAGCTCGCTTGGCGACTTCGATGAGAGCATGCTGGCCGGCGTCGACGAGAACGACCCGCGCAGCATGGCCCGCTTCGCCCGGCGCATGCGCGACGAGATGGGGGACGATGCGGGCCCGGAGTTCGACCAGGCGATCGAGCAGATGGAGCAGGGCCAGTTCCCGTACGATGACGGTGATATGGACATGGGCGAAGATTGACATGCCGATCTACGAGTACAAGTGCGCGGACTGCGGCCGCCTGACCAGCGTCTTCACGAAGTCGATGGACGCAGAGGTGAAGGCGACGTGTCAGCACTGCGGCGGTCGCAAGCTGGCGCGCGCGCTGTCCAAGTTCGCGTATCACAGGTCGACCCAGCGCGTGCTGGAGGAGTACGGCGCGGAGCCGCGCAGCCTGGACGACTACAAGGACCCGCGCCAGATCGGGCGCTGGGCCGAGCGCAAGTTCGACGAGTACGGTATCGATCTGCCGCAGCAGGCGCGCGACATGATCGACGCGGCGCGTGAAGGCGAAATGCCGTCGCCGGTGGACGAGCTGTAGCCGTGGAGACGGTCGGCGATCAGCTTGATCCGATCATGGAGCGCGTCCGCGCCGTCTTCGCGGACAAGAACGCCGCGCGCGAGCGTGCGCTGCCGCTCTGTCGCGACGCGATCCGCCACTCGGCGAACGCCATCCGCGCCGTCCACCGCGAGGAGTTCGAACAGGCGGAGCAGCTCGCCGCTGAGGCCGGCCGCCAGCTCGCCGAGGCGAAGGTGGCGCTGCGCTCGCACCAGGAGACATACTTCGCCGGCTTCGTGCACGACGCGCAGAAGGAGTACGCGGAGGCGAGCATCACGCTCGCCGTCATCGCGGGGCGTCCGCTGCCGCTGCCGGACGGTCTGGATGTGGAGCTGCCGGCCTACCTGAACGGACTGGGCGAGGCTGTGGGCGAGCTGCGCCGGCATCTGCTCGACAAGCTGCGCTCCGGCGACGTGGAGCACTGCGAAGGGATCCTCGCGGCGATGGACGACATGTACAGCGTCCTTGTGACGATGGACTACCCGGATGCGATGACCGGCGGTCTGCGCCGCACGACAGACTCCGTGCGCGGCATCCTGGAACGGACGCGCGGCGACCTGACCGTCTCGGTCAGGCAGCGCGAGCTGGAGCGTCGCCTGGCCAGTTTTGAGGAACGCCTCACCTAGCTGCGTTCCCCTCAATCGCCACGAGCGACAGCCTGAGCTGGTGCTGATCGACGATCCGGGTCAGGAGCTGCACCAGCGCCAGCGAAGGGCTGAACGGCGGCTGGATCCCTTCCAGCAGCAGAGCGCGCAACGCCGCCGCGTAGACCGCGACGATCTCGGCCGGGCTTGAGCCGCGGTCCATGAACATGCGGCCCAGCGCCTCCTCCTCAGTCCGGGCGGGTTCGGGAAAGCGCTCGAACGACGCGGTCAGGAAGCGGACAAACGCTCTAAGCAAGTCGCCCATGTCTTCCTGCCCGTACTCCCTCCCCCTGCGACTTGCCGTGTCATCGTGCTGCCCGGCCGGCCGGTGCAGAACGTCCAGCTGCCACTCCGCCTCCTCGATCGCCACCGAGAGCTTGTCCACGCCGGACGACAGCACAGCGCGCCGCTCTTGCTCGCCTGAGGTGATGCGATCGCGCAGCGTCGCCTGAAGCGACCTGATCACATGCGAAGTGAGCAGGTCGTCCTTGGCAACGTAGTCGGCCGCGCCGGCCTTCATCGCGGAGACGGCGATCGCTTCGTCCCGAAGCCCGGTCACGAGCACGACGGGAAGCTGCGGCCAGGACTGGCGGATCCGCTCCAAAAGACGCAGGCCGTTCATGCCGGGCAGGTTGTAATCAGCCAGGACCACGTCGCATACGCCCTGCTCCAGCACCTGCAACGCCTCCTCCGCCGTCTCCGCCAGGCGCATCCTCTGGATGCCGAAGGCCTGCAGCGCCCGCCCGACGATAAGCGCATCGTCCGGATCGTCTTCTACGATGAGCACCGCGCTGTCCTTGGGATTCAGCGCTTGCAGCACGGCCATCACCGGCGCCCTTGCATGCTGCGGAGCGCGAGCCGCCGGGGCTGCGCCTTCATGACACTGACAACGATCCAGGCAAAGTCGCAGTTGCGGATTGGCTTGACGATGTGGCTGTGGGCTCCCAAGCGCACACCTTCCAGGATGTCTTCGTCGTCTCGTGAGCCGCTCACGACGATAACCGGTATCTCGCTGAGCTCGTCGTCTTCCTTGATCCGCTTCAAAATGTCCGTGCCGCGTGTCCCGGGCAGGCCGATATCAAGTAACACGAGGTCTGGCGGGACCTCGGCGCGGGCCAGCCATTCCAGCGCCTCGACACCGTTGGAATGCGCTGTCACCTCGACCGGTAGGGGGCTGGACCGCGCTAGGCGCTCGACGATCGCGACGTCGTCCGGATTGTCCTCGATCAGGAGCAGTCTCATGATCGCTGCTGCTCGCCTTCAGGCCGAGGTTTGGCGTCGCGCAGCCTGGTAATGATGCCCCAGTACTTCTCGACGGCCGCGACGAGCTTGCCGGCATCGTTGGCCGAAATCGGCTTTACGTAGTACATGTTGGCGCCCAGCGCCATGCATTCCAACAGCGGACGTTCGCCGGAGGCGCCGCTCAGGATCGCGACTGGGATGGCGGAGATGTCCGGGTCTTCTTTGATCCTCCTCAGGACCTCTCTGCCTTCGACGCGCGGCAGGCGGAGGTCAAGCATGACAAGCCGGGGCAGCTCGTCGGTTGACGGGGCATTCGTTGAGCGGCCGGTCAGCAGCACTTCGAGCGCTTCGTCGCCGTCGCGGACGACGCGCAGGCGCACCGAGGCGCCGCTGCGCGCGAAGATACGCTCCGTGATCTCGATATCGATCTCGTTGTCCTCCACCAGGAGGATCGGGAGGGGACTGCTGGTCTGGTTCATTGGACCGTCCTCACGCTGCACGAAGATATCGGTTGACGTTATCGTGCCCATGATCACTCCCTAAATCCTCCCGTTCGACCAGATCGATGAAGGCCCGGATGATGTCGGGGTCCCACTGTTTGCCGGCGCCTTCGACAAGCCGCTCTTTCACCACGCCCGCCGGCAAAGCGCGACGGTAGGGCCGGTCCGATGACATGGCGTCGAAGGCGTCGACGACGCTCACGACACGTGCCAGGATCGGAATGTCGGCGCCGGCCAGACCATCGACGTAGCCCGTCCCGTCCCAGCGCTCATGGTGGTGCCGGAGGATGGGACTGACCTGTCGCGATAACCAGAGACACGCGCAGATCCGCTCGCCGACGACAGGATGCTGCCGGATCTCCTCCCACTCCTCCTCGTCTAGCGGGCCGGGCTTACACAGAGTGTGGTGGCTGACCGCCAGCTTGCCGATGTCGTGCAGCAGAGCGCCGTAATGGAGCATCCGGAGCTGCTCCTCGGGCAGACCAATCTCCTGGCCCAGCAAGACCGCGTAACGGGGCAAACGTTGTAAGTGTCCCGCCGTGGTAGGGTCTTTGCCCTCGGCGGCAGCAGCCAGCGCGATCACGATCTGTTCGTCGAAGACCTTGCGCTCTTCGCTGTCGCGGAAGCTCTCGATCGCGCGCACGAGCGCCCCACCGAGACTGGATGGCGTGATGCTGTCCTTCGGAAAGT
The DNA here is from genome assembly GCA_044870035.1 of Dehalococcoidia bacterium. GTDB lineage: Bacteria > Chloroflexota > Dehalococcoidia > DSTF01 > RBG-16-68-14 > JBBDXS01. Next base: position 11,644 of record JBIOYF010000317.1, on the reverse strand, counting down.
AGTCGCAAGCCCCGGAGCGGATCGCCTCGACAGCAAGGCGTTCGTCGCCGCGCCCGGTCAGGATGATGACTGGCGGAATGGTTCGCGTGGCAACGAGCCGACGAAGCAAGCTTACGCCGTCTTCGCCCGGGAGCGAGTGATCCAGCAGCAGCACGTCGGCGCCGTCGCCGTCGAGCCGCTCCTCGCAGGTGCTTGCGGTGCTCGCCGCCGAGACCTCGAAGCTCGCGCGGCGGAACTGGCCCAGCAGCCGCCGGATGATCGCAATGTCCTCCGGGTTATCGTCGACGCAGAGCACTCGGATCGGATCGGCTGTTGACGCTTCGTCCATGGCGGGTTCTCCTTAGGCCGGCGGCAGTGTCGCCACTTCAAACCAGTACTCAGCAAGAACTTCCAGCGTCCTCGCCAGCTTTTCGAAGAGGATGGGCTTCTGGATGTAGCTGTTGGCGCCGAGCCGGTAGCTGCTGCTGACGTCCTCCTGGCGTCCGGAAGCGGTGAGCATGACGATCGGTAGGACTGCCAGGGCCTGCGTCTGGCGAATGGCCGCCAGCACTTCCAGACCGTTCCGCTTGGGCAGGTTGACGTCCAGCAGCACGAGGTCAGGCCGCTGTGGCTTCGGTGAACCGCTGCCCAGGAGCAGATCGAGCACCTCCTGGCCGTCGCGGGCCACCGTCAGCCGGCTCACGACATCGCTGCGGGCAAAGGCGCGCTGCGCAATGGCGACGTCGTCCAGGTTGTCCTCCACGAGGAGGATCTCGACTGGCCGGTAACGCTCCACCGGCGCGCTATGCATTGGCACCGGCGCCAACAAGGGCGCCCTCCGAGAGCGGCAGCGCGACGAAGAACGTCGCGCCTTCCCCCGGACTCGACTCGACCCAGACGCGCCCCCCCATGGCTTCTGCTGCACGTTTAGCGATGGCGAGGCCCGCGCCTGTGCCCTCGTAGTCCTCACGACGGTGGAGACGCTGGAAGATGCCGAAGATCTGCTGGTGGTAGTCCGGCTCGATACCGATGCCGTTGTCCCGGACGAAGAAGACGGCTCGGCCGCCATCGACCTGCTGCAGACCGACTTCAACGACAGGCTGCTCGCTCTCGTTGAACTTCAGGCCGTTTCCGATGAGATTGCCAAAGATCTGCTCGATGCGGGCAACATCGCCGCTGACATCCGGCAGGTTCCCGACGATCTCTATACGGCCGTGGCGCTGCTCCACGAAGGCTTGGAGAGCTGCCGCAACGTTCGTAACCACCCTCGATACGCTGACGCTCGCCAGCACCTCCGGCGGCCGCCCGAGACGCGAGAGCGTCAGCAGCTCCTCGATCATCTGTTTCATCCGCCCAGCCGCCTTACCCATCCTCGCTAGGTAGTCACGCCCCTGTTCGTCCACCACATCGGAATAGTCTTCCAGCAGAAACTGGCTGAATGCCTCCAGTGTGCGCAACGGCTCCTTAAGGTCGTGCGAGATGCTGTAGGTGAACGACTCCAGCTCCTGGTTTCTCCCCTCCAGCTCTTGCATGGTTTCGTGTAGCGCCTCTTCGGCCTGAACTCGCTCTGTGATGTCCGTGGCCACGCCGATAGTGCCGCGCACCTCACTTGGACCTTCACGCAGCGGTCCGACGTGCAGGTCAAACGCCCGGCCGTTGACTCGTACGGTGGCGCCCGCTTCCTTTCCCAAGAGCCCTCGGCGCATGATCTCGAGGAGTTCTTCCTGCCTGGCGAAGAGATCGAAGATAGAGCGTCCGTTGACCTCGCCCGGGCGTACGCCCATGCCTTCCAGCCCGCGACCCTCCGAAGTCGTCATCGTACCCTCGCGATCGGTCGCAAACAGGATGATCGGTGTGTTGGCAATAATCGTCTGGAGCCGGTCCTGACTCTGGCGCAGCTCGCCCTCGATCTGCTTACGTTCGATGGCGTAACGTACGGCGCGCGCGAGCGGGCCGCCCTCGACGCCCTTGATCAGGTAGTCTTGCGCGCCTTCCTGGACGGCCCGCATTGCAAGATTTTCATCGTCGAGGCCTGTGAGCACCACGATCGGGACGTCCGGCGCGGTGTCGTGCGCGCGCACCAGGCCCTCCAGGCCCTTCGCGTCGGGCAGGCCCAGGTCGAGCAGGACGACATCGATGCCGCCGGCGGCGAGCGTCGCGAGTCCGGCGGCCAGCCGGTCGGCGTGGCGCACTTCGAACGCCGCGCCGTGCGCCTCCCGCAGGGCCTCCTGGATCAGGCGCGCGTCGCCCGGGTTGTCTTCGATCAGCAGAACGCGGAACTGCTTAGCCGGCATCGCACTCGCTCGGTGGCAGCTTGACAATGCAGAGCCAGAAGTCTTCCACAGCCCTAATCACACCCATGAACTGCTCCAGGTCCACCGGCTTGGTGATGTAGCAGTTCGCGTGGAGCTTGTAGCTGCGTAGGATGTCCTCTTCGGCCTTCGACGTTGTCAGCACAACGACCGGGATGTTGCGCAAGCGTGTATCCTGCTTGATATCGGCAAGCACTTCGCGGCCGTCCTTCTTCGGCAAGTTGAGGTCGAGCAGGATCAGGTCCGGCTTGGGTGCATCGGCAAAGGTTCCTTCACGACGCAGGAATTTGAGCGCGACCACGCCGTCCGGCGCCACGTTGAGCCGGTTCCAGACCTTGCCTTCCTTGAGCGCCTCTTGGGTGAGCCGAACGTCGCCCGGGTTGTCTTCGACGAGCAGGATCTCGATGGGATGTTCGCGTACTTCTGTAACCATGACAGACCTTCCTCTTCCGTCACGCCGCTTCGGCCAGCAGACCAGCGCTCGCCGGCATGCTGAAATAGAACGCGGAGCCTTTGCCTCCGTCCGACTCCACCCAGATGCGTCCACCGTGCCGCTCGACAATCTTCTTGCAGATCGCCAACCCCATGCCGGTGCCGCGATACTGCTCGCGGCCGTGCAGGCGCTGGAAGATGACGAAGATGCGCTCGTGATACTCCGGACCAATCCCGATCCCGTTGTCCCTGACCGAGAAGACCCATTCGCCGTCCTTCAGCTCGGCCGAGACGTGGATGCGCGGCTCTGAGCCGTCGTGGAACTTCAGCGCGTTGCCGATCAGGTTCTGGAACACCTGGCCCAGCTGGACGGCGTCGGCTTGAACGGTTGGCAGCGGGTCGTGCGTCACTTGCGCCTTCGCCTCCTCGATCGCCGGTCCCAGGTTGAGCAGCGTCTGCTCCAGCACGGTCTCCGCCGGCGTCGCCGCTGGCTCATTCCCGCGCGTCCCAACGCGTGAGAAGGCGAGCAGGTCGTTGATCAGTTCCTGCATCCGCTGCGCCCCCTCCACCGCGTAGTTGATGAAGTCGTCCGCGTCGCTGTCCATCGTGCCCTTGTAACGCCGCGCCAGCAGCTGTGTGTAGTTGCCCACCATCCGCAGCGGCTCCTGCAGGTCGTGCGACGCCACGTAGGCGAACTGCTCCAGCTCGCTGTTGGAGCGCGCCAGCTCGTTCACGGTCTGACGCAGCGCTTCCTCGGCGCGATTGCGGTCCGTCTCACGGCGCTCCAACGCCTCCGCCATCTGGTCGAAACTGCCGGCGAGCTGACCGATCTCCCCTCGGTCGTGCCCAAGTCCAGTACGGGCTTGCAGATCGCCTTCTTCGACGCGCTCGGCGGCGCTGACCAGAACGCGCACGCCGCGCAGGATGAACCAGTCGCCTCCGAACCAGGCGGCAGCCAGCGCGAGCGCGCCGACCACTCCCAACAGGAGGAGATTTCGCGTGAGCGTTCGGTTGGCATCGGCGAAGAGGGCCGCGGTTGACGTTCCAACGCTCAGATAGGCATCAGGGGCCGCTGCGTCTCCCACCGGGGTGAATGCGTACAGCCGCTCCACACCGTCCGCACCGGACAGCTCTGCCGTGCCTTGTGGGTTAGCTAGGATGGCCTTGAGCAGCGGGGCCTCCGGGACGGATTGACCCACCCATTTCTCCGGCTCCGGATGGCGCACCAGGGTGACACCGTTACGGTCGAAAATTGAGACGGTCAAGCCGCTCGCTAGCTTGGTCTCAGCGACGACACCATTCAGCCACGCCAGGTCCAGCGCTGCGAAGACCACCATCTGCACGTCGCCCTGTTGGTTCAGCACCGGATAGCCGAAGTCAATCGTCTCCTTCTTCGTGATGCCTCCCACTTGGTAAGTCCCTACGACAAACTCACGTTCCTCCACCGCGCGCTGGAACCAGGAGGATTCGCTCGCGTCTGCCGGCTGGCTTTGCGGCGCGCCGCTGCAGACGATCATCCCGTGCGCATCGGCAATGCCGATATCCGCATAGCGCGGGTTCTGCTTTAGCAGGCTCGCGAGCGCCTGATTGCAGGGTTCGGGATCGATGGGCCGGCCGCTTACCCCGACAAGGCCGACGAGCAGGCCGAGGAAGCCGCGCCCTCCCTCGACGACCTGGCCTTGCTGTTCGGCCATGATCTGTGCGAGGCTGCGTACATTCTCCTGCGCATTCACCCGCTCCTCTCTCCTCTGGTCCAGACCGGCCCACAGAATGAGGACAAACGCGGGCACCGTAGCGATGAGCACCAGCGCCACCAACCGAACGCGCAGACTCGCTAGAAGACCTCGCATGGAACAGGCACCTCCAAATGATCTTCGGAGCCTGTGTGGGAGCAGGTATTGACCAAAGGAAGGAAAGGGCGCTCTACCCTCCGGCCGATGCTGGCTGACGGTGAGGGGCCTGGCCTTGGCAGAACGGCTGCTAGACAAGTTATAATCGCTGGCACGAATGGCTAGGGGCGGGGAGCTAGCTTAATGCGTCCATCTGGCGGCACGCTCACGGTGCTCTTCACGGACCTTGTAGGTTCTACAGAGTTTATGCAGCGGCTTGGCGACGAGGCGGCGGAGCGCGTGCGGCGCGCCCACTTCCGTCTGCTGCGCGATGCCGTGACCGCGCGCGGAGGCCAGGAAGTCAAGACGCTGGGCGATGGGCTCATGGTGGTCTTCCCCAGCGCCGTTGACGCCGTCGCCTGCGCGGTGGCGGTGCAGCAAGGTGTCTACTCCTACAACCAGCGCGAAGCCGGCCAGGCGCCGCTCGGGCTCCGCACCGGACTGGAGGCCGGCGAGCCGATCCGCGACGAAGGGGACTACTTCGGCACCCCGGTCGTCGTTGCGAAGCGCCTCTGCGATAGCGCGAACGGCGGGCAGATCATCGTGTCGGAGGTAGTGCGCAACCTGGTCGGCAGCAGAGGCGACTACGCGTTCCAGCCTCTCGGCCCACGGCGGCTCAAGGGCATCGACGATCCCATCACGGTGTACGATGTCGCCTGGCAGCCGGCCGCCGAGCCGCCGCCATTCGACGCGTCTCCGCCACTGCCATCAGCGCTGCCACACTTCGGCGGTGATCGAACGACCTTCGTCGGCCGCGGCGAAGAGCTCCAGGCGTTGCGCCGTTGCTGGGAGACCGCTCGAGCGGGCCGGCGCGCGTTGGTCCTGCTCGCCGGCGAGCCGGGCATCGGCAAAACACGGCTGGCATTCGAGTTCGCCTTGGAATGTCAAGAGGGCTCCGCCGCTGAGCTGCTCTTCGGGCGGGCGGACGAGTCCTCGCACACGCCGTATCAGGTGTTCCTTGATGCAGTCCAAGACTGCACGGCTCCCCGGAGCGCGGCGGAGCTGCGCCAGGCACTCGGCGCGGCGGCGGAACCCGCTCTGCTGGCGAGCGAGCTGGGCCGCACGTTGCCCGACGCCGCGCTGGGCCGCGACGAAGCCGAGGCGGAAGATCGGTCCCGCCAGCGCCTGTTCGAAGTGCTCACCACGGTGTTTACGACACCCACGCTCCCCAAGCCGCTCGTCCTCCTGCTCGATGACCTCCAGTGGGCAGACCAACCGTCCTTGCAACTGCTGCGTCATATCATGCGCCAGCGCGCACAATCGCGCTTGTTGATCATCGGCACGTACCGCGAGAGCGACGTTACGCGAGACCATCCGCTTAGTCAGGTGCTCGCCGATCTCCGGCGTGACGGGCTCGTCGAGCTCATCCCCCTGACGGGTCTGCCGGAGCGAGGCGTCGGCTCGCTCGTCGCCACCTGGGCGGGGCAGGACTCGCCGGCCGAGCTGACGCGCACGATTCACGAGCAGACGGAGGGCAACCCGCTCTTCGTTCAGGAGATGCTGCGTCACCTTACCGAGACTGGCGAGATGTTCGACGACGACGGCCGGCTACGCGAGTACGCGACGGCGACGGGTGTGCCCCAGGGCGTGAAGGACGTCATCACGCGCCGCCTGGCCAGGCTCTCGGACGAATGCAACAACGTCCTCACGATCGCGTCCGTCATCGGACGTGACTTTGGCCTCGACGCGCTCCAACGCGCGAGCGATCTGTCGGAGGAACAGCTCATCGATGCACTGGAGGAGGCTATCGATGCGTCGCTCGTGCGAGAAGTGCCGGGCACCGTCGGGCGGTACAGCTTCGCTCATGCGCTGGTGCACGAGGCGCTCTACGATGAGCTCACCACGACCCGCCGAGTGCGCCTGCACGGGCAAACGTTGCAGTACGCCGACAACGACGGCGTCAAGCTCGCCTACGAGGTGTTGGGAGGTGACGGCCCGCACATCATCGCGATCGGGCTGAGTAGCTGCCCCGCCGTCCGCGTTCGCACCCGAAACCGGCCCACCGTAATGCGCTGGGAACGCCTCACCGCCCGCTTCCGCCTTATCCTGTACGACCGCCGCGCCGTTGGCTTCTCCTCCGCGCCGGAGCGCGGCTACAGCTTGTTCGTCGGCATCGAGGATCTCCGTGCGGTCCTCGATGCGGTCGGGGTTGAGCGCTCCATCCTCTGGGGCTCCGCCGATGGTGGCCCGCTCGCCCTCGCTTTTGCGGCCCACTATCCGGAGCGTGTCGCGGGGCTGATCCTGATGGGCACCACCGCCAAATATACCAGCTCGGGTGACTTTCCCTTCGGCATCAGCCTGACTACCCTTGAGTCCTTCATGCGCACCGCCGCCATTGACCGCGGCCGGGCAATCTCTGAGCTCTTCCAGTCCAGATCGAGCGACCCAGCGGATCTCGGTGACCCCGCCGCCATCGCCGACGCCTTCGCGACGGTGCCACGCCAAGTCTGGTCCAAAGTCCTCGGGAGTATTGGCGCTGCGGACGCCCGCTCGCTCCTGCCGCAGGTCCGCGCTCCAACTCTCATCGTCCATGACCCTGACAATAGCTACATTCCGGTCGGAGCGGCGCACTACTTGCACGAGCACATCCCGGGCAGCCAGCTCATGATCACTGAAGAGTACGGACCGCTGCTCCTTGGCGAGCCGGTGTACGCCAGGGTAGAGGCGTTTATTGAAGAGGTGATATGCTCCAACTCATCCTAGCGTTGCACTTGTGAGTACGATCTGTTCGAAGGGAAGCACCCATCATCAACGATGGGGTAGGCATAGGAAAGGGGGAACACCATGCCGATAGGCAGCAGCATGACCGAGTTTCTGGAGGCTCGGAATACCGGGAAGACGAACATAGCCAAAGTTTTAGACGGGCTCTTCGGCAATCCGAGTGCCTTTCGGAACCACCAGCTCTTCGGTTTGCTCAACACGCCCCGCGCTTTCGACGGGTCCCTGCCTCAAGACGTGAGGGCCTTTCTTTCAGCGTGGGGACTTAGTGAGAAAGAACTCAACCACATCGACGACTGGCCCGGCAGCCAGAAGGAGAAGATCCGAAGGAAGCTCATAGACGCCATTCAGGCCCAGGCCAACCGACCCGTGCAGTTTTTCTGGAAATTGAACCATGGCACGAGTGAAGAGACGGACATCGTGGATCCTGACGCCAACGGGGGCATTACCATCACGTTCCGCAGCCCCTGGAACAACGTGTTCGTGTCGACTGACGGTCAACAGGTCGACGTCGTCGTTAACCCGTAAGTCGTGCCCAGCGCGGCTCGGCCTGAAGGCCGCTCGCCGTTAGGCACACTCGTGGCCAGGAGGTCGGGAGCGGCGATCACTCCGCCGCGGAGTAGCGGCGTTCGAGCTCCTGCCACTGCGGCACGCCGATGAACTGCTCGAACTCGCTGAAGGAGACCATCGCGTCCTGACGCGACGCGGTGGTCTTCGCCTCGAACAGCGCGCGGAACGTCTCTTCCACGGCCTTCGCCGCGGAGAACAGCGCCGAGAGCGGGTAGACCACCATCTTGTAGCCCAGCTCGCGCAGCTCCTGCGACGTGAGTAGCGGCGTCTTGCCGCCCTCGATCATATTCGCGAAGAGCGGCGCGTCCGGGATCGCCTTCGCCACCGCGCGTAGCTCGTCGATCGACTGCGGCGCCTCGACGAAGACCACGTCGGCGCCGGCGTCGCGGTAGAGCTTGCCGCGCCGGATCGCCTCCTCCAACCCGAGCGGCTGGCGCGCGTCGGTCCGGCCGATGATCACCAGATCGTCGCCGTCCCGCGCGTCGGCGGCAGCGCGCAGCTTGGCGGCCTGCTCCTCGGCCGGGATAACGCGTTTGCCCTCGAAGTGGCCGCACTTCTTCGGCCACTCCTGGTCCTCCAGGATGATCCCCGCGACACCGAGGGCGACGCACTCGCGCACCGTGCGCACAACGTTGAGCGGATTGCCGTAGCCGGTGTCCATATCGGCGACGAGCGGCACGCTGATTGCGCGCACGATGTGCCGCACGCGGTCCATCGTCTCCGACATCGTCAGCAGCCCGTAGTCCGGCACGCCCAGGACCGTCGCGGCGAAGCCGAAGCCCGTCGTGAAGCAGGCGTTGAAGCCGGCGCGTTCGGCCAGCTTGGCGGTCAGCGCGTCGTAGGCGCCGGGCAGCACGATGATCTCCGGCTCGTTCAGCATGGCGCGCAGGCGTGTCGAATGGCGCATGACGGTTCCTTTCGTGGGCGGGGAGATGAGCGGGGACAGTCTAGCAGCTAGCGTGCCGGCGGCCTACAGGACGGGCAGTCGCGGGATCAGGCCCGCTTCTCGTTGGAGAATCAAGGCGGCGTCACGCGCATCCAGGTCACCGTCGACGTTCGCGTCGCCGAAGCCCCCGCAGTCCAGACTCGACACGACGCGGGCGATGCGCTGAAGGAGCAGCAGCGCGTCGACGCTATCAACCGCGCCGCTGCAGTCGGCGTCGCCCCACCGTTCAGTCGTGCGCGCGGCAACGATCGTTCCAGGTCCGGTCACATGAGGAGACGTCCATGTTCCGGAACCCGCCGTGCCATCTTGGGATATTGTTATCGTGAACTGGAAGAGATCTCCGAGTCCCAAATCTTGCATCAGTGTAAAGACCTTCTGCTGATCTTGAACTGAGCCGGTCATCTTCGCGAACGACTCCGGTCTTAAGTCGTACTCATTACCACAAACGAATCGGGCATTGAGGCCTGTTCCGTTCTGGATCACGAACGCCAAACAGCGACCTGTATAATCTGGCACGTCGGGATGTCTAAGAACTAGATACCATTCGCCGGAAACGTCGCCGTTGGCAGAAGTGCTCGGTGGCCAGCCCTCTCGCAGGACGAGCAGTAGAGCAATTGTCGGCAACCCGACAGCTAGGAGATTTCGTTTCACAGCATCGATCTTCTGCCTCCAAGGCCCTCCTGTCAATCGCTTGCCTCCGCCCCACTCGCGCCGTATGCTTTCTCCGCTGGTGCGGGGCTATGCCCCGATGCTACGGCGCGCTCTGAAGTAGGAGGCTTCGATGAAAGTCGATACCGGGATACCGCTCGATCTGGCGCAGGTGCCCGCCGCGGCCCGCAAGGCCGAGGAGATGGGCTACGACGGCGGCATCACGCCGGAGACGGGCCACGATCCGTTCCTGCCCCTCGCCATCGCGGCCGAGCACACCGAGAAGCTAGATCTGGGCACGGCCGTCGCGATCGCGTTCCCGCGCAGCCCAATGGCCACGGCGCAGATCGCCTGGGACCTGCAGAAGTTCTCGAAGGGGCGCTTCACGGTCGGGCTGGGCACGCAGGTGAAGGGCCACATAGTGCGCCGCTACGGCATGGACTGGTCGCCGCCGGGCCCGCGCCTGCGCGAGTACGTGCTGATGATGCGCGCTGTCTGGGACTCGTGGCAGAACGGCAGCAAGCCGGCTTTCCAGGGCGAGCACTACCGTTACACGCTCACCTCGCCGTTCTTCAACCCGGGCAAGATCGACTACCCGTTCCCCAAGGTGCACATCTCGGCGATCAACCCCTACAACTGCCGCCTCGTCGGCGAGGTGTGCGACGGCATCAAGCTGCACGGCTTCAACACACCGAAGTACCTCAAGGAAGTGATCCTGCCGAACATTGCAGCCGGCGCCAAGAAGGCCGGCCGCAGCCCGAAGGACATCGAGGTCTGCGGCCTCGGCTTCATCATAACCGGCAAGACCGAAGCGGACGTCGAGAAAGCGAAGGCGCCCGTCCGGCAGCAGCTCTCGTTCTACGCCTCGACGCGCACGTACCGCCCGGTGCTCGACATCGAGGGCTGGGGCGAGCTGAACGAGGAGCTGTTCGGCCTTTCGATCGAGGGCAAGTGGCAGGACATGGCGACGAAGATCACCGACGACATGCTGGAGCAGTTCGCGGTGATCGGCACGCACGATCAGATCGTCAAGAAGATCAAGGAGCGTTCGACCGGCGTGATCGACCGGATGACATTCGCCATCCCGACACGCACGCCGGACGATGAGGAGCAGCTCAAGGAGATGATCAAGGAGCTGAAGGCGGGTTAAGCCGGTAGACCACAGAAGAAAGGAGTCAGAACATGTCGAACGTAGAAGCGGTAGCGCGAGAGTATCTGGAGTCATTCAACCAACGGGATTGGGCGAAGATGCGTAGCCTGCTTGCCGACTCCTACAGCTATACGGGCGGCGATGGCCAGCGTATGGACGGCCCTGACGCGGGCGTCGCGGTGGCGCAGATGTTTTCGGGCGCCATGTCCGACGCGAAGATCACGATCCGCACGGTGCACGTCGCCGGCGACACGGCCGCCGTCGAGTTCACCGGGGCCGGCACGCACGACGGAGACTTTCAGGGCATCCCGGCGTCAGGCCGGAAGATCTCGATGCCCGTAATCACCGTTCTTGACGTGAAGGGCGGCAAAATCGTCGCGGAGCGCGAGTACATGGACGCAGCGCACTTGCTCCAGCAGATGGGCGCTATGCCCGCGGCGGCTCGCGCGTAAGCCGAAACCACCCTCACCCGGCCTTCAGCCACCCTCTCCCGCGAGCGGGAGACTCCGTAGTATCGGCGAGCTTCGGGCTCGCCGATACTAATAGAGTGGACACCATCAGTTCGGTCCTGGACAGTCTGACGCTACTCTGGCCCATCGCGGCCACGTTCGGCTCCCTTGGGCTCCTTGGTCTCGTCTTCTACGCTCTGCGGTGGCTCAGGCTCACCCGCGCCGGTATGAACGACATCGACCGCATGACAGGCGACGAGTTCGCCGACTGCGTGACCTACGTCTTCGAGGACCTCGGGCATGCGGTTGATTCCGTCCGCCGACAGGAAGATGGCGCTCTACTCGTCGTCACGCTCGACGGCGTCCGGACGGCAGTCCGGGCCGAACACCGCACCTCCGGCCGCGTCAGCTCAAAGGCGGTCGAGGCCGTCATCGCGGCTCAAACCAAGTACACCTGCCCCGGCGCGATGGTGGTGACCAACCAGCAGTTCACCCCAAAGGCGCGCGAGGTCGCTGGCCAGAACAACGTCGTCCTGTGCAACCGCGACGAG
>JBIOYF010000316.1:0-4402 GCA_044870035.1 Dehalococcoidia bacterium | reverse complement strand
GGTACGGCACCTCCATCATCGAGTCACGCGGGATGCTCAGGATGCCGGCGCGGTTGCGGTCCGGGTCGACGCGCAGCAGCAAGATCGAGTCGGTGCGGGCCGGGCCGCCCTCCTGGGACGGCCGCGCGTCCAGGCCGACGATCATGACGGTGAAGGGCCGGTCGGGCAGGCCGAAGAGGCGCGCCGGCCCGAGCCCGGGGACCGGCACGGAGAGCGAGAGCCCTGCGACGTTCACCGGCTGGAGCAGCGTGGCGAGCCAGAGCACGAGATACACGGCCGCTGCCACCGCGACGGCGATCCGCCAGCGTTTCCTGGGAAGCTCCTCCGGGAGGGACGGCGGAGCGCCCGGAGGTTCGTACGCACTGGTGGTGCGCACAAGGGGCGGGGGGCCGCTTGCGCCGATCGCCGGTGGTACGGAGGTGCGCTCTCGCGAGCCGGGCGGGGATTGGCCCATACGAACCCAGGGTACGGAGGGGATGGAGGAGGGGCAAGCGGCGGCTCTCGCCAACCCAGGCCTACGCTACTTGGCTGCTTGCTCGCTCTTAAGGCGGCTACTGGGGCGTCAGCGCTTGCTCCAGCGCGCGGAAGAACTCGTCGCGGGCGGCGCGCTCGGCCCAGGGAGTGTGGCCACAGTCCGCGAGGAGCACGAAGCGGAAGTCAGCGATCGCGCGCGAGAGCGGCGCGCGCACGCCTTCGGCGGGGTGGGGATCGTGGTCGCCGTGGATGGCGACGACGGGGCAGCGCACGCGTCCGGCGAGGCGGAGCAGCTCGCCGTTGCGGCGTAGCTCGCTCGCCTCGGGCCAGACGCTCCCGTAGATGTCCGCATCGACGTGGACCGACGTTTCGTCGATCGGGAGCGGATCGAACGCGTCGGCTTTCGACAGTAGCGCGCCCATGCGGGCGAACGTCGTGTCGTCGCCGGCGCCGCTCTCGAGACGCGCCATCAGCGACACGACTTCGTCGCGGTCCGCGTCGCTCAGGCGGCGCAGGCGCTCCGGCATGATCTGCGCGGCGTACTGTTCCTCGAACGGGCCGCTGCCCACGAGCACGACCTTCGCGACGAGCTGGGGATGGCGCGCGGCGACGATCAGACTGAGCCACGCACCCCACGAGTAGCCGATGAGCACAGCGGGCCCTTGCGCGTGCTCGCGCAGCAGCGTCGCCAGCTCCTCGACCTGGCCGTCCAGCGTACGGGCCATCTGGAGCGGCTCGAGAACGCCTCGCTGCGCGGCAAGCCGCTCGGCGACGGCCGCCATGTCGCCTGCGGCGCCCGGTCCGCCATGGACGACGGCGACGCGATAGGGCGGCGTGCCGTGGGAGCGGAGGTTGGGGCTAGGCATGGAGTGGCGGAGGGGGAGGGATTCGAACCCCCGGTGAGCCGAAACCCACAACGGTTTTCAAGACCGCCGCATTCAACCGCTCTGCCACCCCTCCGCCATGGATTGTAGCCAATTCGCGAGCGTTGAGGGCTCCCCTCGGCGGCGCTACCCTGAACCGCAAGGTACATGAACGCGCGCGCGATCATTCGAGACTTGCGCTGGCGCGACGAGCGCTGGGGCGTGGTGGCGACCGCAGCCGGAGCCGCTGCGGCGACAGGCATCATGGCGCCGCTCCAGTCGCGCATCGGGCTGCTCAATGAGGGACTGATCTTCCTGCTGCTGACGCTGCTGATCGCGTCGACGTGGGGCTGGCGCGTGGGGCTGTTTGCGGCGGTCGTCGCCAACCTGACGCTCAACTTCTTTTTCGTTCCGCCGCTGCACGGCTTCACCGTGCAGCAGCCAGAGAATGTTGGCGGACTGCTCGTGTTCCTGCTGGTGTCCGTCGTCGGCGGGACGCTGCTGTCGCGCGCGCAGGCGGCGGCGGGGATAGCGCGCGGGCGCCAGGCAGAGACCGAGGTGCTGCTTACGCTGAGCCGCGACCTGATCGGACGCGCGGAGCCGGCCGACGCGCTGGCCGCGCTCTGCGACAACGTCGCTAGGGCGTTCGACGCGCCGGGCGCGAGCGTGCTGAGCCCTTCGGACAGGACGTGGGCCGTGCTCGCGTTCGCCGGCGGCATGACAGCGCGACGCGGGCCGAACGGATCGGAGCGGCTGATGGCGCAGCAGGCGATGGATTCCGGCAAGCTCACGTGGCTCGGCCATACCGGCCTGCAGCAGTCGCGACGCATTCGCACCGTGCGGCCCGGACCGGCGCGGCGTGTCGAAGAAAGCAGCGAGGGCGTCGCATTCGTACCGCTGCGGGTCGGCGAACGAACGCTGGGCGTGTTGCGGCTGGACGGGCCGATCGGCGAGCGGACGCCGTTTCGCGAGCATCCGCAGCAGCTGCTGGATGCGTTCGCGCGCGAGGCGGCGCTGGGCGTGCAGCGCGTCGAGCTGGCGCAGGCGGCCGCGCACGCGGAGGCGCTGCGCTACGCGGACGAAATGAAGACCGCACTGCTCACGTCCGTCTCGCACGACCTGAAGACGCCGCTCGCGGGGATCAAGGCGGCGGTCTCCAGCCTGCTCGATAGCACGGTATCGTGGTCGCGGGAGGACGTGCAGTCGTTCCTCGAGACGATCGACTCTCAGGCGGACCGGCTGGACCGCGTGATCAGCGACATCCTGGACCTGAACCGGATCGAATCGGGTACGGTGCGGCCGATGCAGCAGACGCTCAACGTCCGGGAGCTGCTCGAAGAAGCGATCGAGCGCACCGGCGGCGCGACGGCGGGCAGGACGGTGACGACGGACGCGGACGCGACGCTCGCGCTTAACGCCGACGAATCGCTGATCATGCAGGCGCTGGTCAACCTGATCGAAAACGCCGCCAAGTACTCGACGGCGGGCGGCGCGATCCGCCTGGGCGGCGAGATGACCGCGTCGGGCGTGGAGCTAAGCGTGGCGGACGAGGGGCCCGGCATCTCGCAGCGCGATCTGCCCTTCGTCTTCGAACGCTTCTACCGGGCCGCCGATCAGAGCCGGCGCGTGAAGGGCAGCGGGCTGGGGCTGGCCATCGTGAAGGGCTTCGTGACGCTGTCGGGCGGGAGCGTGCGCGCGGAGAGCTCGTCCGGCGGCACGCGCTTCGTGATCACGCTGCCGGCGGCCGTCGAAGTGAGCGTCGCGTGACGGCGCGCGTGCTCGTCGTCGACGACGAAGCGCAGCTGCGGCGCGCGCTGACCCGCTCGCTGGAGGGCCACGGTTACAGCGTGCGCGAGGCGGAGGACGGATCGGCGGCGCTTCAGGAGATCGAGCTGTTCAGGCCGGACGTGGTACTCCTCGATCTGATGCTGCCCGACATGAGCGGCGTGAAGGTCTGCCAGGAGCTGCGGCGCAAGCACACGACGCCGATCATCGTGCTGTCCGTCCTCGGTGAAGAGAAGACGAAAGTCGACGCGCTGGACGCCGGGGCGGACGACTACCTGACGAAGCCGTTCGGCATGGACGAGCTGCTGGCCCGCGTCCGGGTGGCGCTGCGGCGCGGCTCGTCGGAGCGCGACCAGCAGCCGGTCATCTCCACGGGCGGGCTGGTGATCGACCTGGAGCGGCGCGTCGTTGGAGTCGACGAGCGCGAGGTCCGCCTCACGCCGACGGAGTACAGCCTGCTCAAATACCTGGCGCTGAACGCCGGGAAGGTGCTGACGCACGCGATGATCCTGCGCGAGGTCTGGGGCGCGGAATACGTGGATGATACGCACGTGCTGCGGACTTGCATGAACCAGCTCCGCGCCAAGCTGGGCGACGACCCCGCGTCGCCGCGCTTCATCCGTACAGACCCCGGCGTCGGTTACCGCTTCGTCGCCGAGCCATAACTCCTGACAATATCCGTACGCCGTCCGGGCGTCTCCTGACCCGGGGCTGACATTCGCGTTCATACCCTGAGGTATGGCGATAGACCAGCGCCCGCCCGCGGGCGAGCGCTCGCGCCCAAGTCAGCCGCTGGCCCCCGACCTGGAGCTGCGCGAGATCCGGCACGGGCGAAAGGCCGGCTCTCGCTATGTGCGCCTGGCGCCGCGCAGCGAACGGGCCTTCGAGCGGCTGGAAGGCGGCTATCGCGTGACGCAGGCCGCGATGCGCCCGCGCTCTCCGATCGAGGCGCTGTTCCGCGGCTTCAAGCGCGTCGTCGTCGGCGCACCGCTGGCGACGTCGCAGCTGATCGAAGAGCGCCTGACCAAGGTCAAAGCCCTGGCAGTCTTCTCATCAGACAACCTTTCATCCAGCGCCTACGCAACCGAGGAGATCCTACTGGTGCTCGTCGCGGCGGGGACCGGTGCGTTCTTCATATCCATCCCTCTCTCGATGGCTATTTCTGCGCTGGTCATCATCGTGGCGACATCGTATACGCAGACAGTCCAGGCCTATCCCAACGGCGGCGGCGCGTACATCGTCGCGAAGGGCAATCTTGGAACAACGCCAGGACTTGTCGC
>JBIOYF010000315.1:0-2679 GCA_044870035.1 Dehalococcoidia bacterium | reverse complement strand
CGATACGCCTCGGCCGTCACTCGCGAAGGTCCCCAGACCGACCACGCGTCGCGGTGCACGTCGACGCGCTCGTGGATGTCATCATCGGTAGCGTGACGAAGCCGCATGCCGCTGGGAAGAGCAGGCGGCTCGACTGCTGTGTCTAGACTCCGACGCATGCGCGCGGCATGGCGTTCGGTGCGCGCGTAGCCGTTCCGGTCGAGCACATCGATACGGTCGTAGTGGCTTTCAAACGCGGTAGCAGTGAGCGTTAGTTCGCCATTGGAGGTCGAGTCGCGGCAGCGCTGCTCTGCCCATGCGAGCATCTCGCCCGCGAAGTCGAGGTCTGCACGACGGTCGAGATCGAACTGTACGTAGTCGGGCGGCTCGAACCATGCCGCGCCGACCAGCCTCTCGCCGTCTTCCCAGAGCCGGATGTTGCTGGACGGGTCGATGTCGATGCCTGCGTAGAGTAACCAGACGATGTCGCCGGCGTGCCAGTATGTTGCGCGTGGCCGGCGATCCGCCGTCAGCCGTCGCGCGAAGTCGATGAGCGGCGTTAGGTCCGTTTCGCTTGTGTAGGCGCGGGACTGCACGCCCTATCGTATCGAACGCTACAGTAGTGGCGCGATCGCTTCGCGAGCGTCGTCTGACGTCAGGACGGGAACGATCTCGAAGTCGACAAGGTCCTGCCACGCGGCGGTCCACGGCCGGAAGAGCCGCTCATCGTCGCATTCCATGAGCTGGAAGCAGCGGTCGTAGTTCGTCTCGACCCAGCTGCTGACGTAGGTCAGGCCCTCGGGCAGCATGCGCCCCTGATCGCGAGCGCGCCGGTACACCGCGCCGGCGTCGCGGTTCTTGAACCGCTCGATGACCATGTAGAGCACTACGCGATGCCTTTCGATGTTATGCCCTGCGCCTAGGTAGTAGTTCTGAAATACCCTTCGCCTCGCTCAGGGTGACACAGCGGCTAGATGACGCCGTCCGCGCGCAGGGCGGCGATCTCTTCCCACGAAAGGCCCGCCAGCTCCTGCAAGATTTCCTCGGTGTGCTGGCCGAACTCCGGCGCTTCCCGCGCGATGTGGGCGGGCGTGTCGCTGAAGCGAATAGGGTAGCCGGCGAGCTTCACGGGCCCGGCAGCCGGGTGGTCGAACTCGATGACGTAGTCGTTCGCCAACACCTGCGCGTCGTTGATTACGTCGGCGTAGTCGTTCACCGGGGCGTAGGAGAACGGCGCGTGCTGGGCGTCGAAGTGCCGGATCCACTCGTCGCGCGGCCTGGTCGCGAGCGTGCGGTCGAGGATGTCGATCAGCTCGTCCGCGTGGTCGCGCCGTCCGCCCATGGCGGTGGCGAACTTAGGGTCGTCGATCAGCTCATCGAGGCCGAGCGCGCGACAGAACTCTGGCCAGAAACGGTCGGCCTGGATCTCGGAGAAGAGGATCCATTTGCCGTCGCTGCACTTGTAGTGGTTCGTGAGCGGGTTCTTCGTGCGCTTGCGCGAATGCTGCGTCCAACCCTTGCCGCGCAGGCTGGCGACTGTCACGCCGATCGCCTGAAGGTGGAGCGCGCTACCGAGGAGCGATGTGTTGATCTTCTGGCCGCGCCCGGTGCGCTCGCGAGCGAGCAAGGCGGCCAGAATGCCGGTCGCGAGGATCGTGGCGCCCATCTGGTCGGCGATGCCGCCGACGGCCTGTACGGGCTCATGCATGTCGCGCTCGCCCATCGCCTGCATAAGGCCGCTGTACGCCTGCGCCGTCTGGTCGAAGCCGCGGCGGCCCGCCCACGCGCCGGAAGGCCCGTAACTGCTCGACGCGGCGTAAATGAGACGTGGGTTGACGTTCGAGAGCGAATCGTAGTCGGCGTGAAGCTTCTCGGCGATCTCGTCCGTGTAGTTGGTGATGAACGCGTCCGCTTGCTCGACTAGCTTGTTCAGGACCTCACGGCCCTTATCGTGTTTGAGATCGAGCGTCATGCTGCGCTGGCTGCGGTTGACCGCCTCGAAGCCGGCGTGGCGCCCCGCTGCGAAGTTCATCGCGTCGCCGTACATGGTGCCCATGCCGCGATACGCGTCGCCCTGGACGGGGTGCTCGATCTTGATCACGTCCGCGCCGAGGTCGCCGAGAAAGTACCCGGCGCTGGACGGCGTGAACTGCGACCAGTTGAGGACGCGGATGCCCGCCAGTGGGCCGGCCATGGTTATCCCCCTGTAGTCCGGGCTCTTGCCCGACGGCGACAGGCTAAAGCCTGTCGCACGAGTTCGCTAGAAGCCCAGCTCGCGCCAGCGCGCCTCTCGCTCGTCGAAGGCCTTGCTCGTGCTGCCGAGCTCCTGGCGGCGCTTGAGGAAGTTGAACTCCTCGTCTTCCCACTTGAGGTTGGTGAAAAGCGGGTAGGCGAGCGCGCCGGCGGTGAACTGCCCGTTCATGCCGAGGAGATCGAACATCATGTGCAGGTGCGTCTTCGCGATCATCAGGCTGTCGGCCGGGTTGAGGGCGACGGCCTTCGCCCAGCGCAACGTCTCCTCTTCGAGCTTGTCGTCCGGCACGACGCTGTTGATCACACCCCAGTCGAGCGCTTGGTTGGCGTCGATCGTGCGGCCGGTGAGCTGCCACTCGCGCATGCGCTTGTAGCCGAGCGTGAGGAGCTGGATGTGCTGCCAGCCCATCGAGAGGCCGCCGAAGCCGGTGCGCTGCTGCCGCTGGC
>JBIOYF010000314.1:0-3579 GCA_044870035.1 Dehalococcoidia bacterium | reverse complement strand
CGGTTGTAGATCCAGCGGTCGTAGTACTCAGGGGCGCGCTCCTGCATGAGCGAGCCCCAGCGTCGCCTCATCTTGATGAAGCCGAGCGCCTGGGCGACTGCGTTGTTCGTGAGGCGCGACGTCGCATCGTCCTCGTGATAGATCGTGAGCGGCTCCGGAACGATGACGAAGTGATGGCCGGCCTGGGACATGCGCAGCCAGAGGTCCACGTCCTGCGTGCCTATCAGCGATTCGTCGAAGCCGCCGACGTCGAGCAGCGCGCTGCGCCGGACCATGTAGACCGACGGCGTCATCGACTGGTCTCCGGTGAGCAGGCTCTGGGTGACGTCGCCTTCGGCCAGCACGAGCCGTGGGCGCGGCGGCACCAGCGCCTCCGGCTTCTGCGTGTAGCACCGGCAATAGACGGCGTTCGTCCTCGGGTCTTGCTCCCGCTCCACACGGGCGAGCTGCAGCTCGAGCTTGTTGGGCAACCACTCGTCATCGTCATCGAGAAAGGCGACCCACTCGCCACGCGCCCGCGCGATCCCGGCGTTCGACGCGTGGGACTGACCACGGTTCTTCGAGAGGCGAACGAGGCGCAGGCGCGGGTCGCCGATCGCGGCGACGCGTGTCGCCGTCTCGTCCGGAGAGGCATCGTCGACGACGATCAGCTCGAAGTCGCAGAACGTCTGCCTGAGGACGCTCTCGATAGCGCGGACGACAAGACCGGCGCGGTTGTAGGTGGGGATGATCACGCTGACGCGCGGCGGCGGACCGCCGTGCGGCGGCATGCCGTCGTCCCGCGCGCGGCCGATGAGGCTGCTGCGGGCAGGTCTCGTGCGGGCTTTCATGTGGCGTCGTCCCCGGTGCTCCCGGCCCCAAGCGCTCGGTAGGCATTGATCTCAGTGCTGCGGCCCGGCAGTAAGGGCAACCGCGCGGCGCTGCGACCGAACACGACGACCGCAAGCGCCCCCGCAACGAAACGAGTGCCCCAAGGGAACGTGCGGAGCGTGGGCGTCATCGCGCGCACGTAACGCCAGGCTCTCGCTCGACTTCCCCTTCGGACTAAGCGATTGACATGCCTTCGATGCAACCTCTTCAGCCAGCGCCGGCGCCCGACCTCTGCTTCGGTATAGACCGCCAACCCCAGGCGGCGCCTTGCGAGGTTGGCCCAGCGACGGTCGTAAGCGGCAAAGCCGCGCGACATGGCAACACCGTCTTCGGTTAGTCGCCGCTTATGACCGCCATGGACAATGAGGAGCGTTTCGGGCACCGCCACAACGTGATGCGAGGCCTGCGCCAGACGGAGCCATAGATCCCTATCCCCCGTCGCCCAAAACGTTTCGTCGAACCCACCTACCTCAAAGAGCGCGCTTCGTTTGACCATGTGCGCACAAGGGCTGATCGTGTGACCATTCGCCAGAAGGCTGTCGAGGACGTCGCCCTCCGGTAGAGGTGGTGCATATGGGGACGGCTGGAGGCCGTCCGGCGTTTGACTGGCGGCCAGACAGTACACGGCGCTGGTCCGTGGGTCCGTGTTTCGATCGATGCGCGAGAGCTGCAGTTCGAGCATGCGCGGCAGCCATTCGTCATCGTCGTCCAGGAAGGCTACCCACTCCCCGCGCGCACTGGCGATGCCGGCGTTCCGGGCGCGGGAGACGCCCTTGCTGATCGCCAGGCGCACTACGCGCATCCGCGGGTCCGAGACGAACCCAGCGCTCTTGGTCCTGTCCTTCGAGCCGTCATCGACGACGATGAGCTCAAAGTCGCGGAACGTCTGGCTTAGCACGCTTGAGATCGCGCGCCCGACAAGGTCAGCGCGGTCGCGCGTCGGAAGGACGACGCTAACGCGCGGCGCGCCCCCGGCGGAAGCAGGGGCGACAGGTCTCCGCGGCAGGCTGGTGCGGCCGGGCCGGGTGATGGGCTTCACGTCGCTTCGCATACTAACCGCGGCGTGGCGGCGCGTCTACTCCGCGCGGGCGGGCTCGTTGGGGAAGTCGATCTGGTAGGTGCGATAGAGCCAGGGGATGCGCAGGATGCCGAGCAGGTTCAGGCCGAGCGCGATCAGCAGCACACCTGCGATCTTCTGGACCGTCGGCAGGTTGTCACGGACGACGTAGCCGACCGCGCCGACCGATGCGCCGAGCGCGACGAACACGAACGAGAAGCCGAGCACGAACGCGACGGAATGGCGGAACGTCACCCAGCGTCGCTCGTCGATCGCGTCGGCGCTGACGCCGGCCAGGTGGGCGAGGTACGCGGGCACCATGGGCAAGCAGCAGGGCGAGATGAACGCAATGACGCCGGCAGCGAACGCGACGATAAAGCCGCCCGGGCTGTTGACATCGACGCCGGCGAGGCCGCCTTCGGCGTTCGTGACGGTGTCGACGCCGCCGGTGAAGTACTGGTTGAAGATCGTCACGCGGTCCAGGAAGATGAGCGAGCCGATGAAGATGACGAGCAACCCGCCGAGCACCTCGAGGACGGGCATGACCGGTCGCAGTCGACGGATGCCGCGCATGACGCTGCCCAGCGCGAGCCCGGCGATCAGGAACGGCAGGCCGAGGCCGAGCGACCAGGCGCTGAGCAGGAACGCGCCCTTGACGACGGTCGCCGACGACGCCGCCAGCGTGAGGATGGCGCCGAGGATGGGGCCGATGCAGGGCGTCCAGCCGATGGCGAAGGCGGCGCCGATGACGAACGACTTGCCGTAGCGCCCGGCAGCGGGGAGGAGGCCAGAGGCTGTTGGTGCGGCAGGAGCCGTAGGGGTGGATAGCGTTGTCGACATGGTGAAGTTTGTCTTGGAGGGTCAGATTCCTCGCTTCGCTCGGAATGACAATTCGCTACTCAGGATGACACGTTCGCTGGGCTCGGGCACCCTACTGCTCAGGATGACACATTCGCGAACGGATCGTCGCCGGCGGGCGCGGCGGCGATGCCGAGGAGTGCGAGGCGCGCGGCGTCGAAGCGCTCCTTGGCGCGCGCTTCGCGGTTGAGCAGCCCCTTTAGCTTGGGCGGCTCCATGCGCTCGCCGTCCAGGAGGACGCGGTGCAGCGTCTGGAGCTGCTCCTGCCACGCGTCGTAGGCTTCGCGGTACGTTCGCGCGCGTTCGGGGTCGACGGGCATCGCAGGAACAGTATATCGAGGGCAGTCGCTGCAGCCGCCACTCTACTGCGCCGGCGTGGGACGCGGAGCGGGGATGGTGAGCACCTGACCGATCTGCAGCGAGGTCGGGTCGGTGATGTTGTTGGCGGCCATCAGCTCCTCGGCCGTGATGCCGAACTGCGCCGCGATTGTTTCCGGGATGTCGCCGTCCTGGACGGTGTACGTCTGGCCGCCGCCGTTCGATTCGCGGGGCGTCGAGGTGGGGGCGGGCTCCTCGGCGGGCGCGGTCGGCGTGGCCTCGGGCGGCTGGACGTTGCCATCGCCTGCACCCGGGATGATCAGCTCCTGACCGATGTAAAGTCCCGTGGGGTCGACGATGTTGTTCAGCGCGATCAAATCGTCGACGGAGACGTCGAACTGCGCCGCGATCGATGACGGGCTGTCGCCCTCCTTGACGACGTAGCGCTGGCCGGAGGGCGGGCGCGGCGTGCCGCT
>JBIOYF010000313.1:0-3799 GCA_044870035.1 Dehalococcoidia bacterium | reverse complement strand
CCTTGCCGGTGATCGTCATCGTGCAGCTGCGCCACGGGAAGAGCTTCTTCGTGATGTCGAGCGTCTTGCGCACGGAGCTGGCCGACGCGAACGGCCCGAAATAGCGCGCGCCGTCCTTCTCGACGCGGCGCGTGATGTAGATGCGCGGCCACGGGTCGACGAGATCGACTTTCAGATAGGGGTAGTGCTTGTCGTCTTTGAGCCGGACGTTGAAGAACGGCTGGTGGCGCTTGACCAGCGTGGCCTCCAGGTGAAGCGCCTCCTGCTCGGTGTGCGTGACGACGTACTCGAAGTCGGCGATGGCCTCGCGGAGGGCGCGCGTCTTGAGCTCCATGCTCTGCGGCGCGCCGAAATACGAACGCATGCGGCCGCGCAGGCTGGCCGCCTTACCGACGTAGATCACCTCGCCGCGGTCGTTGCGGAAGGTGTAGACGCCGGCGCGCTGCGGGACGGCCTTGAGCCGTTCGAGGAGGGATCCTGGCATGGCGGACTCAGGATAACGAATCGAGCGTCAACGTCGACGCAAGAGAGAACCGAGCCCGGTAGGCTCGGTTCTTGGGCGTATCACTAGCAGCGCAGATGCCTAGTCGTCGTCTTCGCCATCGTCGCCTTGACCCTGGCCATGCTCGTTCACGTCATCATCGTGGCCGTTGCCATGCAGGTCGCCGATGTGGCCGGGGTTGCCCTCGTGCGCATCGGCGGCGGGATCGGGCAGATTCTTCGTTCCATCATCCGTCTCAACCTCGCGGCAGCCGTCACCATCGCCATCGGTATCGTGCGGGTTGGGTGCTCGAGGTCGCCGGCGCAGGCTGGACTATCAAGCGGAACGCCGACGTCGTTGTCGGGAGTGCCCTCCGGCTCCTCCGTCTCGGTGGCCTCGGGGGTCCCCGCCTCCTCGGTCTCGGTCGCTTCCGCTGTTTCAGTCGCCTCGCCGGTCTCAGTCGCGGTCACGGTAGCCGTGCCGTCGACGCCGGCTGTTCCGGGTCCGTCTGAGTCCCCGGGCGCAGCCCACGCTACGGCTGCCAGCAGCGCGGCGAGGAGCGCGAGGCCGGCGATGACCACGGTGGTTCGCTTGTGGATGAATTCGGACACGATTGCACCTCCTGCCCTAGACTATCGTGCCCGCTACCGTAAACTTGTCTGACCGCTGCGGGCGGAAGCGAATCTGGGCGGCGGACAGATATCAGATGAAACAGATTTGATATACGAGTAGAGCCCCGTGGAAGGATCGGGGCTCTACTCTCGCGCCTGGATGCAGTCAGGCGCACGAAGGAAGAGGACGCTACATTCGGTTTGGGGGCACGTGGAACCGGGGCAAGTTACTTGGTGCTGAGCCCACCCCTGTTTCCCCTGCCTCCACTGGTTTATCGCCCCTATAGGCTGGACTTTTCCGGCCGACGGCGACAAATTACAGCTTTAAGGCCGGAAAAGGCGTACACTGGGAGCGGCCCGAGCGGTCGAGAATAAGGACGAGGCCGGAAGGATATACTAAGTGAGCAATATGCCGGCACGGGAAGCCGCATACGGGGTAGCGCAGGATGCGGAGGCGCTGCTGGTGGAGCGTGCGAAGACGCGCTCACCCTCCGCCTGGGCGGAGATCTACGACACCACGTACGTCAAGCTATACCGCTACTGCCACGCCCGGACGAGCGACGAGACGGTCGCGGCGGAGCTGGCGTCCCGCGTCTACCTCGAAGCGCTCGAGGGCATTGAACGTTATGTCTATCGCGGGCGGCCGCTGCTGGCCTGGCTCTACCGCATCGCACACAACCTGGTAAGCGATTACCTCCGCAAGTGCCACCGCGAGTCGAAGGCGCTCGAGCAGGCGGCCGCACTGCTGGAGCCGCACGACCCCGGCCCCGCGACGATCGTTGCGAGCCAGCAGGACATCGGCGCGGCGCTGCAGCATCTGACGGAGGACCAGCAGCAAGTGATTGCGCTGCGCTACTACGCAGGCCTGACGACTTCGGAGATCGCAAGCGCAATGGAGCGCAGCGAACGCGCCGTCTACTCGCTTGAGGTGCGGGCGCTGGCCGCGATGCGGCGCGTGATCGAGGGGAACGACAAGTGAGCCGCGAAAAAGCAGCGCCCGCCCAGAGGATAAGCACCATGGAGGAGTGCGCCGGCTTGGCTAAGCTGACCCGTACCCAGGAGCGCGTCCTCATCGACTGCTTCCGCGCCGTCGATGAGGGAGTGCCGATCGAAACGTGTTCCGCCCGCTTTCCAGAGCAGGAGGAGCGTCTTCGTGGGTACCTGGGGATGCGCAACCAGCTGCTCGCGCTCAAGGCCACGGCTCCTTCGCCGGTGGCCTTCGCCTCTGGTCGAGAGGCCCTGCTGGCACGTGTCGTCCGCCCCCTAGCCAACGGCCATCCAGGCTCGATAGATGCGCAAGGCCACGCGGCGCGTGGTCCCTTCTGGCGTCCTGCGGCCCGAGTAGCTATCGCCGGCGCACTCCTCTTCGCCGTGGCCGGCTGCACGCTAGGCGTCTCCGCCACCGCCGGCGACGGAGGCCTGGCGGGCGTGCTGCCCGACATTCCGACCGTGCAGCCGCCCTACCCGTTCCCGAAGCTTAACGACGGGCCGCCCATCGTGGTACCGACCGACGTTCCGAGCGCGCCAGCCGACCTCGCGGCGACGCCGGTCCCGAACGTCGAGCCGACCGCGGAGCCGGACGCGTCACCAAGCGATGGCGCCACCGATGACGAGAAGAAGCCAGCGAAGACGGACGACCCGAACGCGGGCTGGGTGCCGCCGCAGAACGCAAATGAGCAGGACCTGCCCGTCGACGTGGAAACGCCAACTCCGACCGCGGAGCCGGGCCAGCACGACGGTGAGGACAGCGAGGCCAAGCCGTCCGACGGCGACGACCCTAAAGACAGCGACGTGCTGCCCGACAGCACGGAAGACAGCGACGTGCTGCCCGACGGCGGGGACGGCGCAAAGGACGGTGGGGACGTCGGCTAGACCTCGCCTGGGGCGTGGACGGCCCGTGTAGGACGAGCGTAGCGCGTTGCTGCGCTATACTGAGCAACAGCGACTGCGTAGGTTCGTCCAGTGTTCTTTTACTACTCAGAACTCCTCAACGATGGCTTTTTCGTCTTCCTAGCGTTCGCCGGCGCCGTCACGGCTGCGTTGCTGCTGGGGATAGCGTTCCACGAGTTCTGCCACGCGCTGATCGCGAGCACGCTGGGCGACACGACGGCGCAACGGCTGGGGCGGTTGACGATCAACCCGCTGGCGCACCTGGACCCGTTCGGGACGCTGCTGATGTTCATCGCGGGCTTCGGCTGGGGCAAGCCCGTGCCCGTGAACGCGAACGCGCTGCGGAACGGCCCGCGGGCGGGCATGGCGATGGTGGCGGCGGCCGGCCCGATGTCGAACCTGGCGATCGCGTGGGCGATGGCGATCCCGATCAGGCTTGGATGGACGGAGTTCCACAACCCGTTCAACCTCGTCTTCAGCACGAGCGGCTGGCAGATCAGCGACTACCTGGGCCTGTTCTTCACGGCAGGCGTGCTGCTGAACTGCACGCTGGCCGTGTTCAACTTCCTGCCGCTGGCGCCCCTGGACGGGTTTCGCGTCTGGACCGGCGTGCTGCCCATCGAGATCGCGCGGCCGCTCATGCGCATGGAGCAGTACGGCATGCTGATCCTGATGGCGCTCTTCTTCCTGTTGCCGCTGATCGGCATCAACTTCTTCGACGAAGTGGTGCGACCGCCGGTGCAGGGGCTGGCCAAGGCTATGACCGGAGTGCAGTAGTCATGTCGCGCGCGATATACCGCAGCCGGCAGTTTGTCAC
>JBIOYF010000312.1:0-16425 GCA_044870035.1 Dehalococcoidia bacterium | reverse complement strand
GCCTCGACCGGGCGCGCCGCCAGGTGCTCACGCTCGCGCGCCAGCGCCTGCTCGCCGATCTGCTGCAAACGAACAGGCGAGACGGCCGCCTCGACGCGCTCGTCCGCGCCGTCGCCGCGCGCCAGCTTGACCCCTACGAGGCGGCCGCGCGGCTGATGCAGCGAGAGGGTCGCTAGTCTGGTTGTTCGTTGCTGGTCGCTGGTCACTGGTTCAGTGGTTCTGAGATCCGGCGGTTCGGCTGTTGACAGGCCTACACGCTACCGTGTAGACTGGTTCCGTGACTGAATACCGCCCCAAACGCCGCAAGCGCGCGCCGGCCTGGAACAGCGCGTCGGTGCGGGCGCTGCGCGAACAGCTCGGCCTGACGCAGCAGGAGCTGGCGGACGAGCTGAACGTGCGCCAGCAGACCGTCAGCGAGTGGGAGACGGGCCAGTACCGGCCGCGCGGCGCATCGGAGAAGCTGCTCAGCCTGGTCGCCGAGCGCGCCGGCTTCCGATATGGGAGTTAGTTGCTGGTTGTTTGTTGCCGGTTCAGTGGTTTAGAGGGTTCTGAGTTAGTGAGGCGGTTGTAGCTTGGGTCTTGCAACCGTCCGCGATCATCAGGAAACATACCGAGCCGCGAATGCGCGTACCAACAACAAACGACCAACAACCAGCCAGCCTTTAAGCCCCGACCCTCGACCGTTTCAATCGCTCACGGAGGCGGATCTCACAACGCTCTGGGCCGGGCAGCGCTTTCCCGCGTCGGCGCTCGTCACGCGCCAGGGCGTGCCGGTGCGCGTGCTCCACCCGGGCCGGGTGGGGCGCGGCGCCGGTCCGGACTTCCGCGACGCAATTTTGGATGCGCCAAGCGGCGGCCCGCTGCGCGGCGACGTCGAGCTGCACGTGCGCGCAAGCGACTTCGTCGCGCACGGCCACGCAGATGACCAGCGCTACGACCGCGTCGTGCTGCACGTCGTCTTCGAAGACGACGGGGACGGCGAGACGCGGCTCGCCTGCGGGCGGCGGGCGCCGGTCGTCGCGCTCGCGCCCTGGGCGCGCCGGCGTGCCGATGAGCTGGCGGCCTGGCTCGCCAGCCCGCGCCTCTGGCGCGAGCCCTGCCACGACGCGATCGCGCGGCTGGGCAGGGAAGCGGTGCTGCTCGTGCTCGACGATCTGGGCGACGCGCGCTTTCGCGATCGCACCGTCGCGCTCGCCGCAGCCATCGAGCGCCTTGCCGCCGCCGAGGCGCTCTACCGCGCCCTGCTCGCGGGCCTCGGCTACGGCGGCAACGCGGCGCTGCTGGAGCAGCTTGCGGAACGCGTGCCCTGGCGGGCGGTGGCGCCGCTCCTGGAAGCGAGCGCGCGAGACTCACCCGCGGTCGAGCAGCTTCTGCTCGCCGGCGCGGGCCCGCTGCTCGCGGCGCACGCGGGCCGGCCGGCGAACCACCCGGCGCGCCGGCTGGCCGGGCTTGCGGCGCTGCTGGTGCGCCACCGGCCGCTCTTCACAGAAGCGCCGGACGTCGAGGCCCTGCTGGCGCTGCCGCCGCGCGATCTCGTCGCTTCCTTCACTGCCGGCGCGCTGATCGGACGCTCCCGCGCGATCGAGCTCCTGGTCAACGCCGTGCTCCCCTGGACGGCGGCGCTCGCGGCGAAGCAAGGCCGTCTGGAACTCGCGGCAGCCGCGCGCGCACGCTACGAAGAGCTGCCGCGTCCCGCGCGCTACGGCGCGCTCGCTTTCCTGGAGGCCAACCTGCGCGACGGCGACAAGCCGCTCGCGCTCAACGCGCGCCGCCAGCAAGGACTGCTCGAGCTGTACAAGGCCGAGTGCACGCAGGGCGGCTGCGGGCGGTGCCGGCTGTCTTAGTTGCTGGTTGCCTGTTGCTGGCCTTCTTGTTGTTGGTTGTTCGTTGTTGGTTCAGTGGCTCTGCGATTCCGAGGTTCTGCGGACCGTATCCTAGTTGCTGGTTGCTGGTTGCTCGTTGCTGGTTCAGTGGCTCTGAGGTTCCGAGGTTCTGCCGACCGTATCCTAGTTGCTGGTTGCTGGTTGCTGGTTGCTCGTTGCTGGTTCAGTGGCTCTGAGGTTCCCAGGTTCTGCCGACCGTACCAACAACCAACAACGAACGACCAGCGACTAGGCCACCGGTAGGCCCGGCGCGACGTCCAGGTCGAGGCCGGCCCGTCCCGCCTCGAGACGGTAGTACGCGCAGGCGCCGATCATGGCGCCGTTGTCGGTGCAGAGCGCGCGCGGCGGCACGAAGAGCGGCACCGGCGCGCGCTGCGCAAGCGTGTCGCGCAAGGGGCCGTTCGCCGCGACGCCGCCCGAGAGCAGCACCGCGCGTACGTTTGCGCGGCGCGCCGCCCGCGCGGTCTTGGCGGCGAGCACGTCGACCACGGCGTCCTGGAACGCCGCCGCCGTCTCGGCGACGGGCGGCGCGGGCCCGCGTTCGCCGCGCACAAGGTGCAACACGGCGGTCTTCAGGCCGCTGAAGCTGAAGTCGTTGCTCTCACCGAGCCACGCCCGCGGCAGCTTTACGCCGGCGGGCGGGTTTACGCCCAGAGCGACGCGCTCAACGGCCGGGCCGCCGGGAAAGCCCAGTCCGAGCAGGCGCGCCATCTTGTCGAACGCTTCGCCCGCCGCATCGTCGCGCGTCCGGCCCAGCCGGCGCAGCTTGCCGTGCCCCTCCATCAGCACCAGGTCGGTGTGGCCACCTGAGACGATCAAGCCCAGCAGCGGGAAGGGCGGCGGCTCGCGCTCGTTGCCTTCCTCTTCGATCCAGTTTGCGTAGAGGTGCGCCTCCAGGTGGTTGACCGCGACGAGCGGCTTCTCCCACGCGTAGGCAAGCGCCTTCGCCACGCTCAGGCCGACGAGCAGCGTGCCCGCGAGACCCGGCCCATAGGTGACGGCCACGGCATCGATCTCCTGGGGACGGCAGCGCGCCTCCTGGAGCGCCGCGCGAACGACGGGCGAGATCGCGAGCAGGTGCTGACGCGCGGCGACTTCGGGTACGACGCCGCCGTAGCGGCCGTGCAGCGCCGCCTGCGAGGCGATCACGTTCGACAGGAGACGGCGTCCGTCCTCGACGACCGCCGCGGCGGTTTCGTCGCAGGACGTCTCGATGCCGAGGATCTTCACGGCAGCGGCGGCAGCGGCGTCCGGTAGAGCGCGCCGCCGACCAGGATGTAGAGGAGCTGCGCCTGCTCATCGGCCGCGATGGCGCGCAGGTCGTTGAAGCTGCCGCTCACGAGCTGCTGCTTGAACGTGCCGTCCGGTGAGAAGACGACAATGCGGCTGTTGCCGCGGTCGGCGACGAGCACCATACCGAGGCCCGGCAGCGGCACGATCGAGCCGGGCGACGACATCGGCCTGTCGATGCCGGCCTGGCTGAAGGGTTGCGCGACGCCGTCCGCGAAGCGCACGATGCTGCCGTCACTGAACAGGAGGTAGAGTGCGTCGCCGGACGCCATCTCGACGACATTGTTCAGATCGAACGTCGGCAGCAGCCCTTCCCGCTCACTGTCGAAGCCGTCCTGGCTGGGCGGGTAGCGCCAGACCTGGTCGCCCGAGCGGTCCAGCACGTAGAGATTGCCGTCCTGGAACGCGATCCCGTCGGCGGAGTTCCAGGCATCGGCGTCGCGGACGAAGAGGCTCTCGCCGGGCTGCGGCGGCGCGACGGCGATCAGGCGCCGGTTGTCGTCCATGATCAGCAGCTTGCCGAGCTGCTCCGCCCAGGCGACGTACTGAGGCTTGCCGGCGATCTCGGTGCCGACGAGATCGCCCTCCTGGAACAGCACGAACGGCTCCGGATCCGGCACGAGGAGCGAGATGGCGATCACGCGGCCCTGATCGCGGTCGAGGAAGTAGGCGCCGCCGCCGCCGAGGGCAAGGTCTTTCGAAGACACCGGGCCGGCGACGCGCCCGCTGACATCGACGACCTGCTCCAGGTCGGGCAGCTCGAGCTCGGCGTTCAGCTCTCTCTGCGCCACGTCGATGCGAGCGCGCAGATCGGTCACACGCTGGTCGCCCGGGTGCACTCTCTCCGCGTCTTGCAGCGCGCTGTCGGCCGTCTTCAGCAGCTCCCGCTTCTGCGCGGTATCAGTCGTCGCGATCGCCGCGTCCAGCGAAGACTGGGCCTTCTCCAGCCGCGAGGTAAAGCGCTCCTCCCTACTCTGCTCCAGCGTGGATGGAATAATGTACCAGGCGAGGAGCCCGGCGATGACGAGGATCAGCGTGATCGCGACGGCGATCGGTGGGATGTTCGGGATCAGGCTGGTCAGGCCGGTGCTCCGCCGATAGCGTACGTCCGCCTCCTCGCCTTTCAGCCGCACCTTCGGCTGCGTGAAGCCGGCCGGCGGCGACATTGCGATGGCTTCCTCCTCGGAGATCGGCGGCACGGCGCCGACCGGCGACGCCGGGGGCGCGGCCGGCGCGCGCTCCGCGATCGATGGCGGGTCCGGTGTCCGGAAGCTGGGCGGCGCGACCGGCCGCGCCACGGCTTCCGGGACAACCTCCGGGAAAGGCTCGCCCGCCTGCGCCGGTTGCGGCTCCGGTTCGAGCTCGGGTGGCGGCGCGAACGGCGCGCTCGCGGGTTCTTCCTCGTCCGGTTCGACAACGCAGGCGAGCAGCACGAGGGAGAACTCCGGCTCCCCGTGAGCGATGCGGAAGAGCTCGACCAGCGCCTCGTCGCCGCCGCGCAGCAGGATCGAGCGGAGCGTCTCTTCGTCGACAATGCGCACGATGCCGGTCGAGGCGACGAGCAGCAGGTCGCCCGGGGCGAGATCGAATCGATTGAAGGTTGGCTCGGCAACCTCACCGAACCCGAGGGGCTCCTTCGCGTCCTCCTCTGGCACCACGCGCTCGAAGTGCCCATCGCCCACGTGGTAGGCGATCGCCGGGCCGAGCTGGGCCAGATACGCCGTGCGCGCGCGGACGGCCAGGCAGGTGGCACCGGCGCCGACGCGCTGCTCACGCAGGGTCCGGTCGTTCCAGTCGCGCAGCTGCCGGTGCGCCGCCTGGAGCGCGCGCAGGACAGCGCCCGTGATGGAGAGCGTGTCCTGCTGGTACATCCGGCCGACGGCTTCGACGAGCTGGCCGTAGTAGTCTTTGTTGCCGGGCGCCGCCGGTTCGACGAGGACGTACAGCTCGTCTTCGTCCTCATCCGGGCGCTGGCGCGGGAATGAGCGTAGAAGCGGGCCTTCTTCTTGCGGCTGCCCATCGACAATGGCGAATCGGCCGACCCAGACCTTGACGGGCATTCGCGCTCCTTCGGCGTAGCTATGAGTTCGCCTTGGCTACTCGGCCCTCATTATACGGAGCGCCTTCGCCTCGCTGAAGCGGATGCCGCGCCGGCCGTACTGAAAGGGGAAGCATAACCTATCTCGGCTATGCCAGCACAACGAGAAGGGCACCACTACGCACCGGCGGTTGGTTGGTGGACCGAAGTAAACGCGACCAGCTAGTCGGGGACGTTCTCGAACCGCGCCTCGAGCGCCGCCTCCAGCTTGGCGAGCCCCGTGTAGGCGATCTCTTCCTGCGACGCCATTGCAACGCCGAACGGTGCCTGCAGCCGCATCCATTCCGCGCGCTCCTGTGCTTGCGCCCGCGCCCGGTCCCAGGCCAGGTTGCCAAAGATATCGACAACACCGCTACTGAACTTTCCATCGCCGTTCACCGACAACCCCATACAGCTGACGATGGGCAAGCAGTAGGCGCCGGCCACTTCGGTCCGGATTGGCACAGGCATAAGCGGCATGGTGTGGCTGCCGCGGGTATCTCCCGTGATGAGCGGCACGAGCCGGAACGGATCGACGACCTCTTCGAGCGCCGGAAAGATACGTTGGTTCCGAACGATCATGACCGGATCGTCCTTCCCCTGGTACGTGCCGGTGATGTTGTGCAGTCGGTCCGTACTGACCGAAACACCAACCTCCCCAGGGAACGCGCGGCTTTCGATCCGCGCGACGCCGTAGCGGTCGATTTGGCGAAGGAGGGCGAGGATGCTCAGGTTGTCGTCCGGTGAATTGAGGCGCACCTGCCGGTGCGTGGGCGCTGCGCCCTTCTCAACTTTGTGGTTCATGTCCTCGATCACAAACGTGAAGCCGCGGCCGACGTCCGGGCTCAGGAGGAACCCCGATGAACGCGCCGGATCTGCAAACGCATAGTAAAGCGCCTGATTGTAGGCGCCAGGACCGCACTTGTCCGCGGCGAAGACGGCAATCGACTCCGCCGGACGATGCGAAGGGAGCAGTTTGAACGTTATCTCGGCGACGCCAGGACCGGTACCGCGCACGTTGCCGCTCGGCGCTGTAGGAAACAGGTCCTGACCGGCTCCGTAGTTGCCCTCATCCGTGGCGACCGCAGCTGCTGCGTCGAATGCGGCCCGGCATGCTTTGTGGACCGTGGCGGCATTCGAACCCTGCGTGTGGGTAGAGATGATTGCAATGTCGTCTCCGGTGAATGTGACAATGTGATCAATCACCCAGGACTCGCTGGCAATCTTTTCTTCCACGATCTCGACCATACGAGCGGACGGCCGTGTGTGCCCTCCGATAGACCCGCAGTCCGCTTTAATTACGCTGAACGTCAACTCATCGATGGGCATGGCTCCTCCTGATGCCTTCTAGCGGGTAATTGTTTCATGTATCGTCAGGCTGCCGTCGAACGACGCAGCGCAAGCACTATATCATACGGTTGCCACAGAGCCGATCGAGCCGTCTGCCGGCCCTCTTTGCCGTATTTGAGCAGCCCGCATGCCGACCCAGCGAGCGGTTCTTCATCCAATCGTCACTCTCCAAAGCTTGCCCTGCGGCCGATCATATGGAAGGATGGTATAGACATCCGCTATTGCGGCTAAAGGAGACTCCAATGGCCGATTCCCTGACGATCACCGATAACCGCACCGGACGCACCTACCAGCTCGCCATCGAGGACGGCGCGGTCCACGCCACCGAGTTCCGCAAGATGAAGGTGGCCGAGGACGACTTCGGGCTGATGGTCTACGATCCCGGCTTTCTCGACACGGCCTCGTGCAAGAGCCGGATCACGTACATCGACGGCGACCGTGGCATCCTGCACTACCGCGGCTACCCGATCGAGCAACTGGCCGAGCAGAGCAACTACCTGGAGGTCGCCTACCTCCTCGTCTTCGGCGAGCTACCCACGCCGGAACAGTACGAGCAATGGAAGCACGACATCACCTACCACACCTTCGTTCACGAGAACATCAAGAAGTTCATGGACGGCTTCCACCACGACGCGCACCCGATGGGCATGCTGGTCAGCACCATCGCGGCGCTGTCAACGTTCTATCCGGAGTCGAAGCACATCTTCGACGAAGAGACGCGCCTTCAACAGATCCACCGGCTGATCGCCAAGATGCCGACACTGGCCGCATTCGCGTATCGACACAGCCGCGGCATGCCGTACCGGTACCCGGACAACGACCTGAGCTTTACGGGCAACCTGCTCAACATGCTCTACCGGATGTCGGAGGTGAAGTATCAGCCCGACCCGGTCCTGGAACGCGCGCTCGACCTGCTCTTCGTGCTGCACGCCGACCACGAGCAAAACTGCAGCACGAACGCGATGCGGTCCGTGGGCAGCTCACACGTCGACCCGTTCTCGGCCATGGCCGCCGCGACGGCGGCGCTCTACGGGCCGCTCCACGGCGGCGCGAACGAAGAGGTGCTGCGCATGCTCGCTGAGATCGGCTCCCTGGAGCGCATCCCGGCGTTCATCAAACGCGTCAAGGACGGCGACACGCTGCTCTTCGGCTTCGGGCATCGCGTCTACAAGAACTACGACCCTCGCGCGTCGGTGATCAAACGCATGGCGCACCGGGTGTTCGAAGTCACGGGGCGCAACCCGCTGCTGGACATCGCGCTGGAGCTTGAGAAGATCGCGCTGGAGGACGAGTACTTCATCACGCGCAAGCTCTACCCGAACGTCGACTTCTACTCGGGGATCATCTATCAGTCGATGGGTTTCCCGGTCGAGATGTTCCCCGTGCTGTTCGCCATCCCGCGCACGGCCGGCTGGGTGTCCCAGTGGCAGGAGATGCTGCTCGACTCGGAGCAGAAGATCGCGCGTCCGCGGCAGATCTACCTCGGCTCAGAGACGCGTGACTATGTGGCGATGGCGGGCCGGCGCAAGGTGAGCGCGGTCGCGTAGCACACTGGTTGCTGGTCGCTGGTACGGCTTCCCAGCCTTTCGCGGCGTGGCCGCGAACCCCGCGTCCGTCCTTCGCCCCTACAGGTGCCTTGAGATCCGCGGGATGAATCCTGCAGCTTCGCCGGGAAGCCGCGGGTTGCCAACCTACGGACCGTCCCCTATATCTAGCCTCTAGCTTCCAGCTTCTATCCTCTAGCTTCCAGCGCACCAGGCCGATCCTATAATAGAGGCAATACCGCATGGGAGGGTGCTCGTGTTAGAGAGCGCCGTGAGCGACCTCAAGGATGACATCGCCGGTAGCGACGGGCACAACGTCGCTACGGCTCGCTTCTCGCGCCGCGTCGACGACCTGATCGGCGTGTTCTACGACGACATCGGCGAGATCATCAACGTCTCGACCCGATCGCTCTTCGACCTGTTCGTCATCAAGGTCCTCTACGTCGAACGGCGCAGCACCGACGCGTCGGTGGTCGACTACCTGGGCCGGCTGCTCGACCGCTACCTGGACACGAAGGAGCTCTTCCCGATCGAGCGGGAGGGCAAGCTGAGCTGGTTCTACCTGTCCGACTTGCTGCAGGAGACGCAGCAGCTGACGCACTTCCAGAACCTGTTCGAGGCGTACCGCAAATACGGCGACAACTCGCTCTTCGTGACGGGGATCTTTCCGCGCGCGCTGCGGAGCCGGCGGCGGGGCCGCTGGCGGACGCCGGTGCCGGCTATTGACCGGAGCTACTACGTGTCGACGGGAAAGCGCTTCTACCGCATGGCGGCGCACCACGACCTGGCACAGTTCACGCAGCAGCGCGATCTGCTGGAGAAGCTCGCGGGCTACTTCGAGATCTACATGGAAGCGCTGAACGACATGAGCGAGCGCTACATCATGGGATTTGACATGAACCTGATCGCGGACAAGATGCTGGACAACTTCAACAGCTACCGGCGGACGGCGGACGAGCGATACCTGGACAACGCGCGCCGCTACGCGGCGATCCTGAAGCTCGACCCGGAGAGCTTCCCGGGCTTGATGAAGTCGGCGCGGGCGCGCGGCCACGTGATCGAAGGGCCGGGCGCTAGCCGGCCCGCGGGCTGAAGCCCGCGGCTCCCATATTCGGCGGGCGGACGAAGCTGAGGGCCCGTACTTGCCAGAAGAGACCCTTGCCCGATGGGTCAGCTTGCTATAAAACGTATTTAGCACTCTCGGCCTGAGAGTGCTAATACCCTGACCACCGAGGTGAAGGATGCCAGCTAAGCAGCTTATCTACGACGAAGACGCCCGTAGGGCGCTGGTCCAGGGCATCGACGCCCTGGCCGACGCGGTCAAGATCACGCTCGGCCCGAAGGGCCGCAACGTGGTGCTCGACAAGAAGTTCGGCGCGCCCAGCATTACGAACGACGGCGTAACGATCGCCAAGGATGTCGAGCTGGAGGACCCGTTCGAGAACATCGGCGCGCAGCTCGCGAAGGAGATCGCGTCGAAGACGAACGACATCGCCGGCGACGGCACAACCACGGCGACCGTGCTGGGCCAGGCGCTGGTGCACGAGGGCATGAAGAACGTCGCGGCCGGCGCGAACCCGATGGCGCTCAAGCGCGGCATCGAGAACGCGGCGCAGACCATCATCGAGCAGCTCAAGAAGGACGCGACGAAGGTCACGACGCGCGAGCAGATGGCGCAGGTCGCGTCGATCTCCGCGGCCGACGCGACGATCGGCGAGATGATCGGCGAGGTGATGGAGAAGGTCGGCAAGGACGGCGTGATCACGGTCGAGGAGTCGAAGGGCATCCAGACCGAGGTCGAGTACGTCGAGGGTATGGCATTCGACCGCGGCTACATCAGCCCGTACTTCGTCACCAACTCGGAGAAGATGGAAGCCGAGATCGAGGAGCCGTACATCCTCGTGACGGACAAGAAGATCTCGGCCGTCAACGACATCCTGCCGATGCTGGAGCGCGTGCTGCAGATCAGCAAGAACCTGCTGCTCATCTGCGAGGACTGCGAGGGCGAAGCGCTGGCGACGCTGGCCGTCAACAAGCTGCGCGGCACGATCAACTGCGTGGCGGTGAAGGCGCCGGGCTTCGGCGACCGACGGAAGGAGAACCTGGGCGACATCGCGGCGCTCACCGGCGCGACGGTGATCAGCGAGGAGCTTGGGCGCAAGCTCGACTCCGTGCAGGTCGAGGACCTGGGCCGCGCCCGCCGGATCGTCGTGAGCAAGGAAGAGACGACGATCATCGAGGGCAAGGGCAAAAAGGCCGATATCCAGGGCCGCATCGGCCAGATCAAGAGCGCACTCGAGACGACGACGTCGGACTGGGACAAGGAGAAGCTGCAGGAGCGCCTCGGCAAGCTGGCCGGCAGCGTCGCCGTCGTCAAGGTCGGCGCCGCGACGGAGGTCGAGCTGAAGGAGAAGAAGCACCGCGTGGAAGACGCCGTCCAGGCGACGCGCGCCGCGGTCGAAGAGGGCATCGTCGCGGGCGGCGGCGTGGCGTACCTAAACGCGCTGAACGCGCTCGACAAGATCGTCGCCGAAGGCGACGAAGCGACCGGCGCCAACATCCTCAAGCGCTCGCTGGAGGAGCCGCTGCGCCGCATCGCGATCAACGCGGGCAAGGACGGCTCGGTGATCGTGCAGGCGGTGAAGAAGCAGAAGAAGGGCGAAGGATACGACGCGCTGCTGGACGACTTCGGCAACATGCAGGCGAAGGGGATCATCGATCCGCTCAAGGTGACGCGCGCGGCGCTGGAGAACGCGGTCAGCATCGCGGGCATGGTGCTGACGACCAACTGTCTGGTGGCGGAGCTACCGGAGAAGAACGTGCCGGCGATGCCGGCCGCCCCGCCGATGTACTGATCGACGAACAAGCTGGCGTCGAGCGAGAAGCTCGAGGCTCGAAGTTCGCAGCTCGAACTGAGGTAGCCGAGGCTAGGACGCCTCGGCTACCGGCTTCTCTGCTGTCGGCGCGAGAATCTGCAGCTGTAGCCGCAGGCAAGCGGAGGACAGAGCTGAAGCTCAGTCCCTACTGACGCATCCTCCGGCCGACCGGTGGACTCGTTGGTATCATGCCTCTGTGAACATACTCTTCGTCGTCGCGGAGATGGCGCCGCTGGTGAAGGTGGGCGGGGTGGGCGACGTCGGCGGTTCGCTGCCGCGGGCGCTGCGGCGGCTCGGGCACGACGTGCGGGTCGCGCTGCCGCTCTACAAGTCGATCGACCGCTCGATCGCGCGCGAACAGGTCGCTGCGGCGGACGGGGCGACGCTCTGGCGCGCGGAGCACGGCGGTTTGCCGGTCTACCTGCTGGAGCACGAAGCGTTCGAACGCGAGAACGTCTACGGCTACGACGATGACGTAGCGCGCTTCCTCTCATTCTGCGACGGCGTGCTTGCGTGCGCGGATCAGCTCGGCTGGACGCCGGACGTGATCCACCTGCACGACTGGCACACGGGCCTTGTCGCGAGCCGGCTGGCCGGCGGAAGACATCCCTGGTCGAGCGCCGCGCCGGTCTTCACGGTCCACAACCTCGGCTACCGCGGCGACTTCAAAGCAGCGTTTGCCCGCGAGCACGGCCTCGCCGTCGATTCGTCCGCGCTGCCGCCGGACGTTAAGCCC
Organism: Dehalococcoidia bacterium; assembly: GCA_044870035.1. Taxonomy (GTDB): domain Bacteria; phylum Chloroflexota; class Dehalococcoidia; order DSTF01; family RBG-16-68-14; genus JBBDXS01. The sequence continues at coordinate 4,669 of JBIOYF010000312.1, read as the reverse complement.
GGCATCGCGCGCAGCGCGCTGGCGCAGGGCATTCTGCACGCGCGGCTCGTCTCGACGGTCAGCCCGACGTACGCGCGCGAGATCCTCTTGCCCGAGCACGGGCGTACGCTGGCGCCGCTGCTGCGCGCGCTGGGCGACCGGCTGATGGGGATCATGAATGGCATCGATACGGAGCAGTACGACCCAGCGCGCGACCCGGACCTCGTCGCCCAGTTCGACGAGACGTCGCTCGAGCGCCGACGCGAAAACAAGGCGGCGCTGCAAGAGCGCCTCGGGCTGCCGGCGAGCGAGGCGCCGCTGATCGGCATGGTGACGCGTCTGTTCGAGCAGAAGGCGCCGGACGTGGCGCTCGCCGCGATCGAGCAGATCCTGCCCGACGGCGAGTTCCAGTTCGTGCTGCTCGGCACCGGCGCGCCGCGGTACGAGGAGCAGGCGCGGAACCTCGCCACACGTCATCCCGACCGCGTCGCGGTGAGCATCGCGTTCGACTACGCGCTCGGTCAGCTGATCTACGGCGCGAGCGACTTCTTTCTTATGCCATCTCGCTACGAGCCGTGCGGCCTGGGGCAGATGATCGCGATGCGCTACGGCGCCGTGCCCGTCGTGCGGCGCACCGGCGGCCTGGCCGACTCCGTCGAACCGTACGGTGCTGCGCGCGATACCGGCACGGGCTTCCTATTCGACGAGCTGACTAAGAATGCGCTCGCTACGGCGCTACGCGAGGCGCTCCGCGTGTACGACGACCGCGCGGCGTGGCGAAAGCTGCAGCAGCGCGCGATGCGGCGCGACTTCTCGTGGGACAGCGCCGCGCGCCAGTACATCGACCTGTACGTTCGCGCTGCCGACGGCAGGAGGAGCGCGAAGTGAGCGCGAGGCAGCTCACGATCGGCGTCGATCTCGGCGGCACGAAGATCGAGACCGTCGTCGCCGACGCCGAGGGCAACGTGCTGGGCGAGGACCTGCGCCCTACGCTGGCCCCCGAAGGCCCCGCCGCCGTCATCGCGCGCATCGCCGGCTCGATCCGCGACGCGGCAGCGCGGGCGAACGTTGCGCTGGCTGACACGCTCGGCGTCGGCATCGCCGCGCCGGGGCCGGCGAAGCCGAAGCTGGGCATCGTCACCGACGCGCCCAACCTGCCCGGCTGGCACAACATCCACATCACGAAGCTCGTCAGCGAGGCGGTCGGCTTGCCTTCGTTGCTCGAGAACGACGCGAACGCCGCCGCCTACGGCGAGGTCCGCTTCGGCGCGGCGATGGGAATGCGGCATATCGTCTACGTAACGCTGGGCACGGGCATCGGCGGCGGGCTGATCATCGACGGGAAGATCTACGAAGGAGCGTCGGGCGCCGCCGGCGAGGTCGGCCACATGGTCGTCCTGCCCGACGGCCCGGTCTGCAACTGCGGCAACCGCGGCTGCGTCGAGGCGCTCTCGGCCGGGCCGGCGATTGCGCGCGACGCATCGGCGCTGATCCAGGGCGGCAAAGCGTCCAAGCTCGCAGAGCTGGCGGGCGAATCGCCGCCGACGGCCAAACTGGTCTACGAAGCGGCGATTCAGGGCGACGAGGAAGCACGCGAGATCATCCATCGAGCGGGGTACTACTTAGGGCTGGGCCTGACAGGTCTACTCAACGTCTTCGACCCGCAGGCACTCATTCTCGGCGGCGGCCTAACGAATCTGGGCGAGCTCTACTTGGGCCCAGCTATAGAGACGGCGCGAAAGGGAGCATTTCCACAGATCGTCGCGGATGTGCTGATAACCACGGCGAAATTGGGGAATAGAGCGGGCGCACTCGGGGCAGCCGCGCTTGTCATAAACCGCCAGCCGGCGTAGACTACAGACCGTCCCCCTCTGAGCCGAAGTTAACGTTAGGTGGCGTCGGTCGCTTCGGCGATGCGGGATAGCAACGTGAGGGACGTGCTGGGTGCACAGTAGAGCTCGACTCGGTAACTACCGCTGGCAAACGCTTGAGCTGGGACTGATCGTCCTGCTCTGGCAAGCATCGACAGGCGTCTTCCTGCTTTCGCTCGTCCAGCAGTACCTGCCCAACCACCTCGACGCGAACCCGGCGTTCCCCGGCTATGCGCTGGCGATCTATGCGGGCGCGCGCTTCCTGCTGCAGGCGCCGGCCGGCTGGCTCGCCGACCGCATCGGCCGAAGGCGGACGCTGACGCTCGGTATCGCCATCTCGCTTCCGGCGATCGTTCTGATGCAGCAGGTGCAGGACCCTTCGTCCTTCCTCGCGTTCTCCGCGCTGTACGGCTTCGGGTCCGCCGCGATCTGGCCGTCGATCATGGCGTTCGTCGGCGACACGAGTGAACCTTCGACGCGCGGCCGGACGCTGAGCATGCTCAACCTGGCGCAGCTGCTGGGCCTGGGCGCGGGCACGATGGCCGGCGTCACGCTTATCGATCTGATCTCGTACCACGCCGCGTTCGCCGCGTGCCTCGCGTTCAGCGGACTTGCGCTGGCCTTCGCCTACCGAGGCGCGCGAGCGAGCGATCGCACATCGACGCCAGTCGAGCTGCATTTCAACGGCATCGACCGGCGGCTGTTCTCGGCCCGCGTGCTGCTGCTGGCCGGCATCGCGCTGCTGCTGAGCATCGCGACGACGATCCAGGCGCCCGTGGTGAGCGCGTACGCGCACGACGTGCTGAACACGAAGATGTACGTCCTCGGACTGATGCTCCTGGCGCCCGCCGCGCTCGCATTCGTCGTTTTGATCCGCTGCCGCCACCTGGCCGATCGCTTCGGCCGCCAGGTGCCGCTCATCGCTGGCCTGGCGACGACGGCCGTCTGCTACTTCGCGCTGAGCGAGACGAGCCATCCGCTCATCGCGGTCAACCTCGTCGTGCTCGCCGGCCTCGCCTACGCGATCAGCATCCCGGCCTGGGGCGCCGCCGCGCTGGACGCGACGGAGTTCGGCGGTCGCGGGCTCGTGCTTGGCATGCTGGCGACGGTACAGGGCTTCGGCGGCGCGGCCGGTCAGGCCATCGGCGGCCTGACGAACGCCGCCTGGGGGCCGCTGGCGCCGTTCCGGATGGGCGCGATCCTGCTCGGCTTCGCGATCTTGCTCACGATGATGCACTTGCATAACCAGCGGCGCGCGGAGTCGCTGATCCTGGCCGACTGAGAGCGAGAAGCGCGACGCGGGAAGCGAGAGGGCGGCCTGAAGGCCGCCTTTACGGTTTGACCGCCGGGCGCTCTTCAATCAAGATCGGTTCCATCACTTCGACGAAGCGACACATGCGCGCGGCGATCTCTACCGCGAGCTCAGCGGAGAGCGAACCGGTGAAGTGACGCGTCTCGTGCAGGCGCGTCCAGCTCTCGGTCCACTCCTCCAGCTCCACCTCGCCGCCGAGCTGCGCCTGCACTTCCAGCGCTCGCGCGCCCAGCACCTCCGCCCAGCGATAGTTCGCGTCGCGTTCGCCCTCGAAGTGGAGGCCCAGCTCGATGCGACCGGCGCGGCGCTGGACCCACGCCTCGTAGTGGACGGCCGGATCGCCGAAGTAGACCTGCAGATAGCTAAAGCGGATGCGCCAGTCGTGTTTGCGGTAGCGCTTCGGGAGCTGCTTGGCGAGCGCGTCGTAGACGGTGTGGAGGAAGTCGCGGATGTTCACGGACGGCATGGTGGCAGACCGGCGCCCTGGAAGCTAGAGGCTAGATGCTCGATGTTCCAACATCCAGCTTCCAACCCCAACGCCGAGCTCCGCCTCGCACGAGCACCGCGGCTGCGTTAGGATGGGCCGCTATGCCTTCGCACGCCCCGGACAACGCGCAGCTGCTCGACTGGCTGGACGGCGAAGCGGAGGCGTTCTCCTCCGCGACGACGCGCGAGCACTACCTCAACTCCTCCGGGCAGAAGGACGACCTGGCGCTCGCGCCGATCTACGAACGCCATGCTGAGCTCTTCGCGCGCGCGACGGTCGATCGCGTCCTCAACGCCAAGACGGAGGACGAGCGCTGGCCGAACTTGCGTGAGTTCGTCGTCGACGGCTACCTGAGCGAGGCGGCCAAGGAGCTGACCGAGCGGCTCGCCGCGCGCGAGACGTCGGACGCCGTCGAGTGGGACGGCGAGCAGCTCCCCTACCGGTCGGTAGCGTTCCATGTGATGAACGAGCCGGACGCGACGAGGCGCCACGATCTTGACAACCGGCGGCTCGCCGTGACGTCGGCCCAGAACCCGCTGCGCCAGGACAAGTGGCGCACACTCTACCGGCAGACGCGCGACCTGGGGTTCGCCAACTACGTAGAGCTCTGCGACCAGCTCGGCGCGCTCGAGCTCGAGCGGCTGCGCGGCATGCTGGAGGGTTTCCTCTCCGACACGGACAAGACGTACCGCGACCGGCTGGAGCCGGCGCTGCGCGCGATCGACGTCGACCCGTCGTACGCGGAGCGGAGCGACCTGGCCCGGCTGTTCCGCCAGCCGAAGTTCGACGGCGCGTTTCCGCGCGAGAAGATGCTGCCCGCTCTCGACGCGACGCTGCGCGGGCTGGGCATCGACGTCGATCATCAGCCGAACGTCCACGTCGACGCGGAGGAACGGCCGAAGAAGTCGCCGCGCGCGTTCTGCGCGCCGATCGATATCCCGGGCGACATCTACCTGGTGATCAGCCCGCACGGCGGTCACGATGACTTCCGCGCGCTCTTCCACGAGGCCGGCCACGCGC
>JBIOYF010000311.1:0-9235 GCA_044870035.1 Dehalococcoidia bacterium | reverse complement strand
CGCCTACCGCGCGCAACGGTCGAGACGCTGTTCTACACCGCGAACGGCCAGCGCCTGCAGCGTCTCGAAGCGTCCGCGGAAGAAGTCGAGGTGATGATCGAGGTGACCGAACCTGCGGCGACGCTGCTCATCGTTGGCGGCGGCCACGTCGGCCAGTCCGTCGCGGCGATCGCGCAGCTCGCCGGCTTCTCCGTCGCCGTGATCGATGACCGGCCGGCCTTCGCCAACGCCGATCGCTTTCCGATGGCGGACCGGGTGATCTGCGGCGACTTCGTCGAGGAGCTGCGCCGGTTTCCGATCGATGCCGGCACGTACATCGTCCTCGTCTCTCGCGGCCACAAGCAGGACGAGCTCTCGCTGCGCGAAGTCGCCGCCTCGCATGCCGCCTACGTCGGCATGATCGGCAGCCATCGTCGCGTGAGCACCGTCCTGACGCATCTGGCGCAGGAAGGCGTGCCGCGCGAGGCGCTCGAACGCGTGCATACGCCGATTGGGTTGGACGTCGGTGCGGAGACGCCGGAGGAGATCGCGGTCAGCGTCGTCGCCGAGCTCGTCCTCGTGCGCCGCGGCGGCACAGGCGCTAAGCTGTCCGAGCTGCGCCGCGCGCGGATAAGTCCGAAGGCCGGGCTTTAGCCTTGGCGAACGTCGCGCAAACGCGATACGTTAGGCCAGGCTGGTAAATCGTAGTCGAGGCTTTCCAGCCTCGGCGACTGCGAAACGGTAGGCCGGGCATTCAGCCCGGCCGCAAACGCTGGAGGTTACATCATGGCTGACTATGACATCGTCACGATCGGCGGCGGCCTCGGCGGCGCTGCGCTCGCCAGATCGATGGCCGACCGCGGCGCGCGCGTCCTGGTGCTGGAACGCGAGACGAAGTTCAAGGACCGCGTCCGCGGCGAGGGTATGACAACTTGGGGCTCCGGCGAAGCGCGCGAGCTCGGCATCTACGACGTGCTGACCTCAAGCTGCGGGCATGAAATCCCGTTCTGGGACACCTGCCTCGGCCCGATGGTGATCGTGCACCGCGAGATGCCGGCGACCACGCCGCAGGGCTTGCCGACTCTCGCCTTCTACCACCCGAAGATGCAGGAGACGCTCAACGCGGCTGCCGAACACGCGGGCGCCGAAGTGCGACGCGGTGTACGCGCGAAGAGTGTGACGCCCGGCAGAACGCCCACCGTCCAGGTCGAAGGAAATGACGGCAAGACGGAGAACGTCGGGGCCCGGCTCATCGTCGCCGCCGATGGGCGTGGATCGCTCGCGCGTCAGTGGGGCGGCTTCTCAGAGCGGCGCGATCCCGACCGCCTGCTCATTGCCGGCCTCTTGTTCGAGGACACGTCCGTGCCGGACGACACCGTTCGCCTCGTAATCGACCCGCAAAACGGCACCGCGTCGATCATCTTCCCCCAGGGAGAGAAGCGCGCGCGGGCGTACGACATCGTCGCCGCGAACAGCGGCATCCGATTTCAGGGCGGTAATGACGTGCCGAAGTTCATCGAAATGTCGGTTAAGACCGGCATGCCCGCCGAGTACTACGAAGGAGCGAAGGCCGCCGGGCCGCTCGCGACCTTTGACGGAGCCGACTGCTGGGTCGATCACCCGTACAAAGACGGCCTCGCGCTCATCGGCGACGCCGCCGGACATACCGACCCGTCCTGGGGGCAAGGGCTGGCACTCACCCTGCGCGACGCGCGCCTCCTGCGTGACGCGCTCACGGCGAACGACGACTGGGACGCCGCCGGCCACGCCTACGCTGCCGCCCACGACCGCGACTTCGGCGCGGTCCATACTGCGGATGATTGGCTGACTCGGTTCTTCTACGAGACCGGGCCGGAGGCTGACGCGCGCCGCGAACGCGCCTTCCCGCTCATCGCGCAGGACCCGAGCCGCGCGCCCGACGTTGGCTTCAGCGGCCCGGACGGCGCCGATCTCTCAGACGCCGCAAGGCGCCGCTTCTTCGGGGAAGAGTGAAGGCTAGTCCTCACCGTTCATACACGGAAACGACATTCGTTCCGACTCGGCCGCGCCCGGAGATGGACAAGCTATCGGCCGCATAGGGTTGGCGGTCCCAGCTGCCCCAACGCTCCTTCAGCCGCAGCCCCGCGATGCGCGCCATCAGGTCCAGCTCGCTCGGCCACGCGTAGCGCGTAACGATCGGGTTCAGCCGAATGCCCTCGCGGGTGAGCGTCACGTGGCTCTCTTCCAGGAGCTGCGTCACCGGATCGTGGCGCGCCACATCCAGCCGTACCTCGTCGACCTCGATCTGCTCCGCTTCGACGTACTGATGATTGGGCAGTCGATACAGAAAGTCCGGCGATCCGGCCTCGATCACGAACAGCCCGTCGTCGGTCAGGTGCTCAGAGACATTCTGGAAGCAGCGCACCTGGTCGTCCTGCGTCAGCAGGTTGAACAGCGTATTGGCCACGACAAAGATAAGGCGGTACATCCCCACCACTGGTACGTCCGCTAAGTCGCCGATGGTCACAGACATTGCTTCGCCGCCGGCCTTGGTGCGCAGCTGAGCGACCATCGCTGGGGAGATGTCGATCCCGTCGACCCGGATGCCCCGGGCGGAGAGCGGTAAGGCAATCCGACCGGTACCCACGGCAAGTTCCAGCGCGGGACCGTCTCCCGCCAGGCTGGCCAGAAACGCAACCGCCTCTTCCTCATCACCGCGTGGTCTATCGTCGTATTCCTTCGCGATTTCTTCGCCAAACGTCATAATCGGCGTATAGTTCTTCACACGAACCTCCAAAAAATGAGTAGCCGAGGCTTTCCAGCCTCGGCGCGCATGTCAGGCGACAGTCAGATAGCTACTCGTCGTCGTCTTCTTCTTCGCCGTGCTCGGAGGCGGAGCCGGCGCCACCGCTGGGCAAGACGGCCTCACGCTTGTCGTCCTTGCGCGGCTTTTGTCGCGGCAGCCCGTCTACCGTCGCGCGCAGACGCTTCAGCGAATCGATCGCGCTGCGGTCCTTCATGTCGATCGCCAGCAGCGCGACGCCGGCTTCGCGCAGCGCCAGCAGGTCGTCTTGCTTCGTCTCACCCGGCAGCTCAACGATCAGCGGCTTGCGCGCCAGCCCGCTCACACGCTGCACCTCGAGCAGGCGTAGGATCGTCGCGGGCATGATCTCGCGGTCGAGAAAGATCGCGTCGATCGACCATGCCTCCAGCGACCGCAGCTGCATGTCGGTGAGGTCTTCGCGCAGATGAAGCACAACCGCCAGCTCTCCTTCGTTCAGCGCCGCAGCCGGTGCGCTTGCGCCAACGACGATGAAGTCGACCTTCGATTCGCGCAGGCGCGGCAGGGCTTCGAGCGAAGTATCGCTGAGCATGACTCCACAGGGCCGTTCGCCGGCTGCCTCGACGGCGTCGCTGACGTCCCGATCGCCGGGCTTGCCCTGCAGCATCAGTACGTCGGCCCCCGCGGCCGCAGCGTCGCTCACGGCGCGCGACCAGTGATCGCCCACGATGGCGACGAGGAGCATCGAGGCTTGCGGCTTGCGCGCCGCAGCGCCGAAGCCCATCGGCTCCGGCTCAGGGCGGATCGCGCGCTTGATCAGCTTGTTGAGCTTGGTCATGCGGGACAGCGGGAGGAGTCTAAAATGTGCGATCGTTAGCCACCCTTTTCCTTCTTGACCGCCTCGATCAGCGGCGGCAAGACCTTGGCGTAATCCTCGACGATGCCGAAGCGCGCCGCCTTGAAGATGTTCGCATCTCCGTCCTTGTTGATCGCGACGATGTTCTTCGAGCCGGAGCAGCCGGCCATGTGCTGGCTGGCTCCTGAGATCGCGACGGCGATGTAGAGTGTCGGACTGACGACTTTGCCCGTCAGCCCGACCTGGTCCGACACCGGCCGCCAGCCCAGGTCGCAGACGGCGCGGCTGGCGCCGACGGCGCCGCCGAGCGCGTGCGCGAGCTGTTCGATCACGTCGAAGTGCTCGGGCCCGCCCAGCCCACGGCCGCCCGACACGACGACGTCAGCGTCCTCGAGACGCACGCCCTCCGCCTCGATGCCCTTGCGTCCGGTGACCTTGATGCGCAGCGCCGACTGATCGATCGCCCCGTCGACCTTCGTGACCTGGCCTTGACGTGAGGCGTCTGGCGCGAGCGCGTCCTGTGACTTCGCGCGCACGGTCGCGATCTGCGGATCGCCCTTGACCACATTGACCGCGCGCGCGTTACCGCCGTACGCCGGTCGCGTCCCCTGCATGCGGTCGCCCTCCATCGCCAGCTCGACGGTGTCCATGATCACGCCGGTGCTGAGCCGGAACGCGAGCCGCGGCGCCAGATCGCGACCGAGGTTGGTCTGGCCGAAGAGGATGATCGCGGGCGCGGCTTGCTCGACGACCTTGAGCATCGCTTGGAGGTAGGCATCGCTATTGTATTCGGCGAGCGCGCTGTCATCGACGACGAAGACCTGGTCGGCGCCCGCGGCGGTCGCGTCCTGCGCTGTCGCCTCGACGCCGGAGCCGACCAGCACGCACGCCACCGTCTGGCCGGACGCGCCGGCCAGCCGTCGCGCAGCTCCCAGCATCTCGGCCGTTATCGGCACGAGCGTGCCATCGGCCAGCTCGCCGACAACGAGTATCACATTCGCCATTGATCGCTCCTCGGTGTCCTAGGGCTACTTCATCCAGAACTGATGGATGACCTCTCCGTCGTTCCACTCCGGGTCGGCGTCCAGCAGCGCGCGGTACCGTTCGTATTCCTTGTTCATTTCCGGATCGCTGGCATTCGCCTGGTAGCTTGCCTTGTCGGCAAAGAACACGGCCAGCATGATCTCGTTCGGGTCGCTGTCCATCTGATAGATGATTTGGCCACTGTACCCCTTCGGGTGCCGGTTGGCGTTGAAGTCGTCCATAACCTTCTTGAACGCGCTCATTTGCCCCGACTTCACCTTCATCCGTGCGATCGTTCCGTACATTCTCGTGACTCCTTTCCTTAGTTAGATGAGCTTTGCTTCTGCGAGTTTCTTGGCCAGGTTCTGCGCCTTCTCTTCGGGCGTGTCGCCCTCGATGATCTCGACCTGCGAGTCGCTGACCGGCACGTAGAGCCGCTCCAGCGCGAGCTTCTTCACGTCGGCGCCGAGCTGGCTCGCGTCCAGGCCCAGGTCGCCGGCCGACCAGACGGCGACCTGCTTTTTCGCGGCCTGCATGATCTGCTGGAGCTTGGGATAGCGCGGCTCGCCCAGCTCGTTGCTGACCGTGACGACGGCTGGCAGCGCCGCCTCAACGGTCTCGAAGCCGTCCATCAACACGCGCTCGACGGCGATGGCGCCGTTCTTCACCTGGACGTCCTTGCCGATCGTCAGCGCCGGCCAGCCGAGCAGCTCGGCGATGCCGGAGCCGGTCACGCCCATGTCCCAGTCGACGGCCTGACGGCCGCAGATGACCAGATCGATGTCGCCCAGCTTTTTGATCGCGGTCGAGAGCACCAGGCTCTTCTGATACCAGTCCAGGTCTTCGAAGAGCGCGTCGCTAAGAAGCACGCCCTCATCGGCGCCCATCGCCAGGCTGTGCTTGATAGCGTCGCGGGCGCTCTCCGGACCCATGCTCACGATCGTGACCTTGGTGTCGGCAGCGTGGTCCTTGATGCGCATCGCCGCCTCGACGCCGATCGAGTCGAACTGGCTGGGCACGGGCGCGACACCCGGCGGCGGCACCACCTTCTTGGTTCCCTCGTCGACCTTGAAGCTGGACGGCGGGATGTCCCAGTCCGGTACCTGCTTCACGCAGACAACGATGTGCATTCGCCGAACTCCTTCGGGAACAGGGGCTCCGCAGCCCGCTGGTTGGTCTGCCGGTTCAGGTTCCCCGCCTCGATTGTGAAGCCAGTCGCGAACCCGTCACAAGGTACACAAAGCCGTCGAACAATGTCCAGCCCGCTGCGTTCAACGCCCGAAGTTCGAGGTTCGAAGTTCGAACGGAAGGCGCTCCGGCCGCCGTCGCGCATGATGGCGAGCGCACAAAAGTCCGCCCCCGACGTGAATCGAGGGCGGTAGGAAGGGTAGGACAAGAGCTGACGCTCCCAACCCACCGGCGCTAGTGTAGGGCGCTGTCGACAAACGCGTCAAGACAGTTATGGAAGCTGGCGGCGCGAAGTTCTGGGGTCCGGCAACCGCCGGCTCGCTACGCACAGTCGTGGAAGTACTGGTGGATGGCGTTCAGGATGTCATCGACGCGCTGGAAGCCGTTGGGCGGGCTATGCGGGCTCGGGCCAGTGGTGTTCGCCTACGTTGACGGCAGGCTATGCAGAAGGTCCGCTACGTACTGCAGGATGAGAGCGGCATCGAGAGCGTTGACGTGACCGTCGTGGTTCGCATCGGCGTTGGCCGCGCAAGGGAGGGAGGCGAGCAGAGCGGCGCCATACTGCAGGACAAGCCTTGCGTCCACTCGATTCACGCTTCCTTTGCAATTTGCGTCACCCTTCCCGGCCGTTTCGTCGGGTACATCTACCGGAGCGCTCCCAAACTCCGCCCAGAAGTACCGTCCCCAGCACTTGATGGCGTCTGTTGCGGTGAGAGCGCATGTGTGATCTCCTCCCGCCGAGACAGCAATGACGCCGTTGGTCAGGCCTGTGACGTCTACGGCTGAGCTGCTGTTTCCAAGAGTCCCGTTCCCGAGCTTGCCATAGTAGTTGTATCCCCAGCACTTCACGCCGGCGCCGGTAGTCAGGGCGCATGTGTGCGCATATCCAGCGGAGACGACGGCGACCTCGCCGGTGAGTCCAGTCACATCGCCAGGCGTAGTGCTACATGGCGAAGCGCTTAAACATATTTCAGGTCCCGTGTCTGTCCCATTTCCAAGCTGGCCGCCGTCGTTCCAGCCCCAGCACTGAACGCCACCGCCCGTGGTGAGTGCGCATGTGTGAGCTCCTCCAGCCGAGACGGCGGTGACGCCGCTGGTCAGCCCAGTCACGTCGATTGGATGGCTGCTGCACGGAGCCTCTAAGGCACACAGCTCCGGGCCCGTTGCCATGCCGTTCCCGAGTTGGCCTACCTCGTTACCTCCCCAGCACTTCACGCCGCCGCCCGTCGTGAGCGCGCAGGTGTGACGGCCTCCCGCCGATACAGCGGCGACGCCGCTGGTCAGGCCCCCGACGTCGACGGCCGTCGCATGGCAATAGCCTCCGCAGTCTGGCCCAGTGGTCGTACCGTTCCCGACCTGACCGTAGCGATTGTAGCCCCAGCACTTGACGCCGCCACCCGTGGTGAGCGCGCATGTGTGATCGCGTCCCGCGGAGACGGCGGCGACACCGCTGGGCAGCCCTTTTACATCGACTGGTGTGTCGCTAGAGTACGGTCCCGTACCGTTCCCGAGCTGCCCGGATTCGTTCGAACCCCAACACTTCGCGCCACCGCTTGTAGTGAGTATGCATGTGTGAGACCCTCCTACCGAGACAGCCGCGACGCCGCTCGTAAGGCCAAAGACATCTACGGGAGTGCCCGAACGGCCATCCCAACACTTCACGCCGCCGTCCCTAGTGAGCTCGCATGTCGAGCCGCCACCAGCCGAGAGCGCTGGGACGGCGATGCCATCCGCCCCTGTCGATGTTGGGCCCTGCCAAACAACGGCTGCTGTGACGAACATTAGGACGATGATGCCTGTTCGTACGATGGCTGGCATATGCTAGCCACCTCCTGCGGGGTCGCGGCTAGTATAGCAATCATCGCGGACCCACGGTGTTACCACCCGCTTGCAGCTATTCCCGCGCTGTCCGACAATCCCGACATGTCTCGCACCGTCTGTCCGCGTCCGCCCCGTCGAGCTGCCAGCGCACAAACATCGCCCGGTAGTGAGTCGCCGCTCACTTGCAGGACGCGCAATTCAATCAGAGAAAATGCCCAGCGGCAGATTCGAAAACCAGGGATTTTTCTTCTTTTCGGAAGAAACAATCAAACTCAGGGGGGTCTGCTATAATCCCGACGCATCAACGGTCTGAGGAGCTGCGAATGACCACCACAACAGATCTCCACTACCTGACGCTGCACGAGCTCGCGGAGCTGATCCGCGCGAAGCAGGTGAGCCCCGTCGAGGCGACGCGGGCGACGCTGGAGCGCATCGAGCGGCTCCAGCCGAAGCTGAATGCGTACATCACGGTCACCGCCGAGCAGGCGCTGGCGGAGGCGCGCGCGGCGGAGCAGGAGATCGCGTCGGGGAAGTACCGCGGGCCGCTGCACGGCGTGCCCATCGGCGTGAAGGACCTGTGCGCGACGAAGGGCGTGCGCACGACTGCCGGCTCGAAGATCCTGGCCGACAACGTCCCGAGCGAAGACGCGCCAGTGGTGCAGAAGCTGCGCGAGGCCGGCGCGGTGCTAACGGGCAAGCTGAACATGCACGAGTGGGCGCTGGGCACGACGGGCGTGAACCCACACTTCGGCGCGTGCCGCAATCCCTGGGACACGGAGCGTATCACGGGCGGCTCCAGCAGCGGCTCCGGAGCGGCGGTCGCGGCCGGAATGTGCTACGCCGCGCTGGGCAGCGACACGGGGGGCTCGATCCGCGTGCCGTCGTCGCTCTGCGGTATCGCGGGTCTGAAGCCAACGTACGGCCGCGTCAGCCTGCGCGGCGTCGTGCCGCTCTCTACGTCGCTCGACCACATCGGACCGATGGCGCGCAGCGCGCGCGACTGCGCGCTCGTGCTGTCGGCGATCGCCGGGTATGATCCGCAAGATGAGACGAGCGCAAACGCGCCTGTGCCGGACTATGCCGCCGCGCTTTCCCCGGACTTAAGAGGCCTGCGGATCGGCGTCGGCAGCTATGCGCTGGACGCGACGACGCCGGAAGTCGCCAAGGCGTTCGAGAACGCCGTCGCGCAACTCGAGGCGGCCGGCGCAGTGACGAAGCAGGTCGATACGTCGGTCTTCGGCTCCTACTTCGCCGCCGGCGCGGCGGTGCTGCTGAGCGAAGCCGCGGCCTACCATCGCGACAACCTGGCGCAGCGCTCGCAGGACTACGGCGACGACGTGCGCATGCGCCTCCAGTCCGGCGCCGAAACGAAGGCCGTCGATTACATCCGCGCCTCGCAGCTCATGCGCGAGGTGCGCCGCACGTCCGACGAAGCGTTCCTCTCCGACGTCGATCTGCTCGTCATGCCCACGACGATCAGGCCCGCGCCGAGCATCGACTCCGTCGCGTCGGAGGACCCGACGCTGGGGCTGAGTCGGATCACGCTGCCGACGGACTTCACCGGCCAGCCCGCGATCTCGGTGCCCTGCGGCTTCTCGAGTGACGGG
>JBIOYF010000310.1:0-14365 GCA_044870035.1 Dehalococcoidia bacterium | reverse complement strand
GCTCTGCTCGTACGCGGCGCGCTCCGCAACCGGGCACGAGACGTTGCTGTAGTCGACGCCTACGTCCATGTCGCGCCAGGCGAACAGCTTGTCGCGGTACACCGGCTCGTAGAAGGCGCCGGAGGCCGGGATCCCTTCGTAGCGCAGCGCGATGAAGAACTCGTCGCGCGTCTTGCCGCCACAGCGCTCCGACAGATACTTCAAGTAGTACCCGTAGCCGGACTTCGTTGCCATCCGGTCGTCTTCGCGCAGCGTCTCGACGCCGTCGACCTGCTGCAGCCGCTCCGTCAGGTACGCCTTGTTCGCCTCGCGCACGCGCTGCTGCTCCGGCAGCCGTTCGAGCTGCACGCGCAGCACAGCGGCCTGGAACTCCGTCATGCGGTAGTTCCAGCCGAAGACGCCCTGCGCCTTGGGCGGCGCGTCGCCCGGCCGGAGCCGCCCGCAATCCACGTAGGCGTGGCAGATGGTCGCCAACGCTTCGTCATTTGTGAGCACTATGCCGCCCTCGCCCGCGGTCATCAGCTTCGAGTTCTGAAAGCTGAAGCAACCGAGGTCGCCGATCGATCCGGCGCCCCTACCCTGCCAGCGGCCGCCCTGCATGTGCGCGCAGTCCTCGATCACGCGCAGGTCGTGGCGACGAGCGATCTCCATGATCGCGTCCATGTCCGCCATCCGCGAGCCGAGGTGCACCGGCAGGACGGCTTTCGTCCGCGGCGTGATCGCGGCTTCGGCCTGCGCCGGATCGAGGCACCATGTGTCTTCGTCGACGTCGATGAAGACAGGCACGGCGCCCATGTACAGCGCGGCCGCCGCCGTCGCGACGAAGGTCAGCGCCGGGATGATCACCTCGTCGCCCGCGCGCAGGCCGGCGGCTTTCAGCGCCACCTCAATCGCCGTCGTCCCGCTCGACGTGCAGACGCCGAACTTGGCCGTCTGGTGCGCCGCGAACGCCTCGGCGAACTGAGCGGCCTGCACGTTGGGCGAAGGAAAGCCGCCCCAGTTCCCGCTCTCGACCACTTGGCGCAGCGCCTCGATCTCGCGTTCGTCATGTACCGGCCACGAGTGGAAGCGGTGCTTCCGGACGGGCGAGCCGCCGTCGACGGCTAGCTTCTCAGTCATAGCGCCCTTGTCTTACACCCTCGCACGCGCCCGAAGCAAATGGAGCAGCGGTTCGCGAACCGCGCGCTCCGTCATTCCGAGCCGCCAAGCCGACGCTAGTAGGCCGCCTGTCGAGACGTCTCTAGGCCCGGCCCGTCGCTCGGGGTAACTCGCAGTCAGTCAGGCGCTTGTTATGAGAAGGCTCCGCAGGCCTTCCGGCTCCGCGATCGTCAGGCGGGCTTCTCCACCGGCTCGCCGGCCTTGATCCAACCGTCCGTACCGCCCTCCAGGTTGTACAGCTTGTCGGCCGGGAAGCCGGCCGCGGCCGCCATCTCGCACGCGAGCGCGCTCCGCTGCCCAACGGCGCAGATGAAGATGATCTTCCCGTCCTTGGGCAGCTCTTCGCGTCGCGCGAAGACGTCATTCACCGGAATCAGCGGCGCACCGGGAACGTGCCCGTTGGCGTACTCGTCCGGGTTCCGCACGTCGATGACGTGCGCGCCCGCCGCGATCATCTCCTTCGCTTCGTCGACGTTGACGCGGTGGAAGGGTTCTTGGGGGTTCTTTGTGGGCATGGCTCGCCTCTCTGCCGTGAGTGTAGCAAAATGCCCGGCGCCCCCTCTACCATGTTGACCACCTCTCGAACCTAGGCTAAGCTCCCTAGCGCAGTACTCCCCCACCTGAGGAGCGACCGATGGACTACAAGACGATCGACAAGCCCAAGCTGGACGCCTTCGCCGTCAAGCCCAACCTCGACGACTACGAGCGCATCCGCGCGTCGTTCGACTACGAGCGCGTGATCGACGAGCTGGACGGGCTGCCCGGCGGCGGCCTCAACATCTGTTACGAGGCGCTCGACCGCCACCTAAAGCACGGCGGCGCGGACCGGCCGTGCATCCTCTGGGAGAGCAAGGACGGCCAGGCCGAGACGTACACCTACGCCGATATGGTGCGGTTGACGAACAAGTTCGCCAACCTGCTCAAGCAGCTCGGCGTGAAGAAGGGCGACCGCGTCTTCGTCTTCATGGACCGCATCCCGGAGCTGTACATCGCCGCCTTCGGCACGCTGAAGGCCGGCTGTATCATCGGGCCGCTCTTCTCCGCCTTCGGCCCGGACGCCATCCGCGACCGCCTCGAGAACAGCGAGGCCGTCGCGCTGATCACGCAACCGCAGCTGGTCTCGCGCGTCCGCTCGATCCGCAAGGAGCTGCCCGCCCTCAAGCACGTCATCATCGCCGACCACGGGAAATCGCCCGACGCCGGCGAAGGCGAGCTGCGCTGGAACGACCTGTTCGACCCGGCGTCCGATCAGTTCGAGATCGTGCAGACCGGCCCTGAAGATGGCGCGGTAATGCACTACACCTCCGGCACCACGGGCAAGCCGAAGGGCGCGCTGCACGTGCACAAGGCCGTGCTCGGCCACTACGCCACCGGCAAATACGTCCTCGACTTCCATCGCGATAACGACATCTACTGGTGCACCGCCGACCCTGGCTGGGTGACCGGCACGTCGTACGGCATGTTCGCGCCCTGCACCAACGGCGTGACGTCCGTGATCTACGAGGGCGGCTTCTCGGCGAACAAGTGGTACGACGTGATCCAGAAGTACAAGGTGACCGTCTGGTACACCGCGCCCACGGCGATCCGCATGCTCATGAAGGCCGGCGACGAAATCCCGAAGCGCTACGACCTCTCAAGCCTGCGCTACACCATGTCGGTGGGCGAGCCCCTCAACCCGGAGGCCGTGATCTGGGGCGAGAAGGTGATCGGCCTTCCCTTCCACGATAACTGGTGGCAAACGGAGACCGGTTCCATCCTGATCGCGAACTATCCCCTGATGCCGATCAAGCCCGGCTCTATGGGCCGGCCGGTGCCCGGCATCTACCCGGCGATCATCGACGACGCGGGCGGCGAGCTGCCCCCCGGCGAAGAGGGCGACCTCGCCGTTAAGCCGGGCTGGCCTTCCATGTTCCGCACCTACTGGAAGAACGAGGAGCTCTACAACTCGCGGTTCAAGAACGGCTGGTACATCACCGGCGACCGCGCGCGCCGGGACGAAGACGGCTACTTCTGGTTCGTCGGCCGCTCCGACGACGTGATCAACACCGCCGGCCACCTCGTCGGCCCGTTCGAGGTGGAGTCGGCGCTGATCGAGCACCACGCCGTCGCCGAGGCGGGCGTGATCGGCAAGCCCGATCCCGTCGCGATGGAGGTCGTCAAGGCGTTCGTGTCGCTCAAGGAGGGCTTCGAGCCCACCGACAAGCTCCGCAGCGACCTGATCGGCTTCGCGCGCCAGAAGCTCGGCTCCGCTGTCGCGCCGCGCGAGATCGAGTTCATCGACTCGCTGCCCAAGACGCGCTCGGGCAAGATCATGCGCCGCCTGCTCAAAGCGCGCGAGCTCGGCCTCCCCGAAGGCGATACGAGCACGTTAGAGGACTGACGAAGGATCGCTTGCTCGCCTGGAAAGATTACTCGGGCATCGCCATACGAGTGACCGAAGAGAGCGTCTCACGCATGTTCTCGAGCATGCTGAGATGGTGGGCCAGGAATCGCGCATAGCTCATACGCTGGCTGAACCCGATAGCGTCGTCCAGTCCAGTATGGATCCTGACGTACGGCTCTATCATCGCTTCTACCTCGACACTAGCGTGGGCGCCAAGCATCTCTGTGTAGTGGTAAAATGGCGTAACGAAGACGCCTTCCTGATCACCGCGTACTTTACGGACAGACGGAAGCGAGGGATGGTCCTGTGGAACAAGCAATAAGAGTCTGGTACGACGCAGAGGCAGACTTCCTGGAGGTCATGTTCGGAGACAAGCCGGGGTTCTTCAGGGAAACGCAGCTCGATCAGGTAATGGCGAAAGTGGACGATAAGGGCAACGTCATAGGGTTCTCGATCCTTCAGGTGAGCGCTTTGAAAGGCAAGCCTCTGGAGCTCTCCCTAGCCCAGCCGGCCTAGTCGTGAACGACCCCCTCCTTCCGCAGAAGCTCTCCCGCCGCGAGCTGCTGCGCGGCGCGCTGCTCGGCGGCGCCGGGCTGTTCGGCGCGTCGTTGCTGGCGTGCGGCGACGACGGCGACAGCTCCGGCTCGCCGACGGCAGATGCGACCGCGACGTTCCCCCGGCAAGCGACGCTCTCCGCGCCGACCTTAACCTGGCAGAAGCTTAGCCCGAGAGGTACCGGTCTAAACAACACCGAGCTCCCACCGGCGCGCTACGATCACTCGCTCGTCGCCAGCGGCACGCACCTCTTTCTCTTCGGTGGCCGCGACGCAAACTCCGACCTGTGGATCTACGACATGGTCCAGGACCAGTGGAACAACAAAGTACAGGCGAACGAGGGCCCGTCCCCACGTTTCGGTCACAACGCCGTCTGGGACATCACGCGCGAACGCCTGGTCATCTTCGGCGGGCAGGACGGCACAACGTTCTACAACGATCTCTGGGAGTACGATCCCGAAACGCATCGTTGGGAGTCGATGAGTCCCGACGGTGCGGCGCCGTGGCCCGCGGCGCGCTACGGCGCCGCCGCGTGCTACGACAACGAGGGGCACTTCATCGTCTCGCACGGCTTCACGGACACCGGCCGCTTCGATGACACGTGGCAGCTCGATCTCGCGGCGCGCACTTGGACCGACGTCTCGCCCGCAGCGAACGAGCGGCCCCTCGCGCGCTGCTTGGTCCACGGCGCATGGGACATCATCAAACGCCGCCTCCTGCTCTTCGGCGGCCAGTCGACCGAGACGCCGTTCTTGGACGATCTGTGGGGCTGGTCGCCCGAGATCGCTTGGCAGCAGATCGCCCGCACCCCGCGGCCGACGGCCCGCAACCTCTACGCCTTGATCTACGACGCCAAGCGTTCAGCGGCGCTGCTGTTCGGCGGCCGCGCACAGGACGGCCCGCAAAACGATCTCTGGATCTTCTACTCGCAGGGCGAGAACTGGGTACAGTTCGTTGCCCAGGGCGATCCTCCGGCACCTCGTTACGGACACGACATGACCATCGAACCCTCGATCCCGCCCTACCTCTTCGGCGGTACCAACGGCACGACTTCCTTCGACGATCTCTGGCGCCTCGACGCCGCCGGTTAGCTTTCGCGAAGCGACGTGTCGATCTTCTCGCACGACGATCCCGCCGCCCACCACAGCGACACGCAGCGCCTCGAGGCGTTCAGCGACGGCGTCTTCGCCATCGCGATCACGCTGCTCATCATTGAGATCGGCGTCCCGCACGTCGATCCGCACAAGAGCTTAACGCGCGAGCTGCTCGATCTCTGGCCGTCATACGCCGGCTACGTCATCAGCTTTCTCACGATCGGCGTCATGTGGATCAACCATCACCACATGTTCAAGGATATCGCTCGCTGCGATCACACGCTGCTGGTGCTCAACCTGCTGCTCCTGCTCGGCATCGCCTTTGTGCCCTTCCCCACGGCCGTCGTCGCGGAGTACGTGCGTGCGGGTGAGCACGAGACGGAAGCGGCGCTCATGTACGGCTGCACGTTTGTGGTTATCGCCGTGTTCTTCGACGCCTTCTGGCTGTACGCCTGGCGCAATCGCGCGCTCATCGACGAGCATGTCAGCGAGGCGCGGCTGCGCAGCCGCACCGTCCGTTACCTGCCCGGCCCGCTCTTCTACGCGGCCGCGCTTCCCTTGGCATTCATCACGCCCTGGTTGACCCTCGCCATCTATGCCGGGCTGGCCGTGTTCTGGCTGCTCCCGCTCAACGAATAGCGTCTCGTAACACAGAGTTCACACGCCAAGCTTGCCTCTGCTAGATTCGCTGGCTATCCTACCTATGGACGTTTTCGATAGCCGCGAAAGGCATCATCGATAGGCCGGAGCCCTAGGAGGAGCAGCGTTGGTCACCGCCACCACAAAGGTCAACACAGAGCGCGTCTACTACAACTACCAGGGCAAGCTCCCGCCCATTCCGATGGAGGAGCAGCCAGCCCTGCCGCCGCCCGTCGACGACCTGCCCAAGCTGATCACCGACACGACGCTGCGTGACGGCGCCCAGGACAGCCGCATTGCGCTTTTCCCCCACGAAGCGCGCGTCCGCTACTTCGATCTGCTCCATCAGCTCGATAACGGCACGGGCACCATCTACGCCGTCGAGGCGTTCATCTATCAGAAGCGCGACATGTGGACGCTCGAGCAGCTGCTCGACCGCGGGTACGAGTGGCCGAAGGTGACGACGTGGACGCGCGCGACACCGAAGGACATCAAGCAGCTCGTCGAGGTCTCGCAGGGACAGATCAAAGAGACCGGCATGCTCGCGTCGGCGTCCGACCACCACATCTTCGACAAGCTCGGCTTCAAGAGCAAAGAGGAAGCGATCGAGAAGTACCTCCAGCCGATCGAGACGGCGCTCGAGCACGGCATCACGCCGCGCGTCCACCTGGAAGACTGCACGCGCGCCGACATCTTCGGCTGGGTGATCCCGTTCATGCAACGCGTCCTCGACGTCAGCAAGGGCAGCGCCAAGTTCCGCATCTGCGACACGATCGGTTGGGGTGTGCCCGATCCGTATGCCGCGCTGCCCTGGGGCGTCCCGCGACTCTTCCAGGTCCTGCGCGAAGAGACCGGCGCCGAGCTGGAGTTCCATGGCCACAACGACTTCGGCCTGGCCACGGCAAACTCCGTCATGTCGTGGCGCTACGGCGGCAAGAAGGTCAACGCGGCGTTCGGTGGGCTGGGCGAGCGCACCGGCAACACGTCGCTCGAGCAGATGCTCGCCGCGCTCGTGCGCTACTACGGCGACCCCGGCCTCGACCTCACCAAGCTCGAGGAGATCAAGCAGCTCGTCGACGGCGAGGTCACGCCCCTACCCGACCGCGCACCGATCATCGGCGAAGTCTTCACCACCGCGGCCGGCATCCACCAGGCCGGCGTCATGCGCCAGGACGAAGCGCCGGGCGGGCTGATCTACCTGCCGTTCGCCGCGTCGCTTTTCGGTCGCAAGGAGAACGAGCTGTCCCGCGTCGGATCGCTCTCCGGCTCCGAGGGCATCGTCTCGATCCTGAACCGCGAGCTGGAGCGTCGCGGCAAGGAGCCAACGTTCTCCAACACCAGCCGCGTCGTTAAGCAGATCTACGACAAGATCCAGGACGAGTACGACGGCCAGTACGACGAGTCATCGAAGCGCTACAAGGGGTACCGCAAGGACTTCTACACCTCCGACGAGATCGTCTCCTTGGCGAAGTCCTTCGGCGCGCTGGACTAGCGTCGAACTGCTGTACGGGTATTGTAGGGGCGGGTCTTGACCCGCCCTATCTCCTGCCTCTAGCTTCCGGCCTCCAGCTTCAGGTGTATAATCGGCCCATGCTGCGGATCAACAGGACGTTCGTCCGCGAGTGGGCGCACGAGTACGACCGCCGCCGGCGCAGCTCTTCCAGGGGGCGGCGCGAAGAGGCCGAAGAGCGCGCGCTCAAGGGGTGGCTGCGCGGCCAGCCTGCCATCAAGCACCTCGACAAGGGGCACTTCGTCCGGCTCGCCAGGTGGAAGACCGGCGGACGCTCGGAACCCTACGAGCGCAATTCCTCTTCGCTCGTGCGCGAGACGACGCGGCTGGCTTCTCGAACGCTGAACGACCGGCTCAAGGTCCATGTCTTGATGGCGCTCGATGGCGTCAACGTCACCGTGGCTGCCGCGGTCCTGCACTTCTTCAATCCACGACTCTTTCCGATCTTCGACATCCGGGCCCGGAAGACGCTCAGCAAGGCCGGCCTCTGGCGGCGGCGGGACGTTCGCGATGCCGGGCTCGACTCCTGGCAGAAGTATGTCGTGGTCATGCGCCGCCTCGCCCGGCGCTACCGCGTGAGCCTGCGCGATCTGGACAAGGCGCTCTACGCCTACGATCTAGCGAAGCGCAGGCGTCGATGACGGAGCGTCGCGTCGACGTCCAGGGAACGCAGATCTATGTCAGTGAACGCGGCGCCGGCCCGCCCGTCGTTCTCCTGCACGGCAACCCCGACGCCTCCGACGTCTGGGACGCCGTCATCGACCGGCTCAGCGATCGCTTTCGCTGCATCGCGCCCGACCTGCCGGGCTTCGGCCGCTCCATCCCCGCGCCGAACGCGGACTACACGCTCGTCGGCCAGGCGCGCTGGCTGAACGACTTCCTCGACGGGCTGAACCTCACCGAGCCGGTCAACCTCGCCGGCCACGATGTCGGTGGTTTCTACGCCTGCGCGTTCGCCGTCGAGCATGAGTCGCGGCTGCGCCGGCTGGCGCTGATGGACACGCAGTTCTTCTCCGACTACAAGTGGCACTTCTGGGGTCGCGTCTGGCGCACGCGCGTCCTCGGCGAGCTCGCGATGGCGGGGATGAGCTATCCGCTCTTCGCGCGCGAAGTGCGTCGCGGCTCCGTCGCCATGCCGCCCGACTACACGCGCAAGGCGTATGCAAACGTCACGCCGCAGATGAAGCGCACGGTGCTCAAGCTCTACCGGCTGATGGACCCGCAGGTCTTCCGCGGCTGGGAGGACCGGCTGCGCGCCGCAGCGAGTCGCGTGCCGACGCTCGTCCTCTGGGGCGACCACGACCCCTACATCACGCCCAACTTCGCAGAACACTTTGGCGCGCAGAAGGTCCACCACTTCGCGGACGCCGGCCACTGGCCCCAGGTCGAGAAGCCGGACGAAGTCGCCCGCCTCCTCGCCGAACACTTCGCGTAAAGCGAGCTCACCGATCAGGGCGGCCGCCGGTCGCCCCTACAAGTCCGGCTAAAGCCCGACCCTCGACACTCGAATGGGCGTATACTGTTGCCGCAAGGAGGGCCCCTTTCATGGCAACGCACCTCGTTCGTGACCCCGTGTGCGGCATGGACATCGACCCAGCGACGGCCGCCGGCAAGTCGGAGTACAAAGGGCAGACCTACTACTTCTGCGCGACCGGCTGCAAGATAGACTTCGACAAAGATCCGGAGAAGTACCTGCACCCGATCCCAGCGAGCGCAGCGCCGAAGCCTGCCCTGGAGCGAAGCGGGGGGAAGCCATGGTGGCAGTTCTGGCGGTAGGGGCGCGTGACCAGGCGCCTGGGGAGGTAACTCATGGCGGACGAACAAGCCATCCGTGATCTCGTCACCAAGATGACCGAGGAGCGCGACAAGCTCCTCGCCCAGGTCGACGCGCTTGACGACGAAGCTGCCGGCCGCGTGCCCGTCGATGGCGAAGGCGAGGCGCAATGGACCGTGAAAGAACAATGCGCGCACCTCGCCGAGATGGAGACCGCGTATCGCGCGTGGGTGGCGCGCGCCCTCGCCGAGGACAACCCCGACGTGACGAGAACCCGCGGCGAGCCGGTACCGATCCCGCTCGAGAGCGCAAACGATCGCGCGATCAGCGAGCTGTCCACGCAGCTGCGCAGTCAGCGCGCGTTGACGCTCGCGATGATCAAGAACCTCCGCCCGGACGACTTCGAGCGTCAGGCCAACCAGCAGATGTTCGGCACGCTGACCGTGCTCCAGTGGCTGCGCTCCTTCTACCGGCACGACCGCATGCACCAGGACCAGATCGCCGGGCGCGACCCCAGCTACAAGCCTCGCTACGCCGGCGGCGGCCAGGAGCCCGACCAGCGCCGCACGCGCATTCAGTAACCGGATGCCCAAGCTGCCCTTCGGCCAGCGGTCGCGATCCCGGGTCTTTGTCACCCGGCAGTTGCCCGGCGACGCCATCGAACGTCTGCGCGAGCGCGCCGACGTGGACGTGTGGCCCCACGATTCGCCGCCGCCGCGCGACGATCTCCTCCGCGCCCTCGCCGACGTCGATGGCCTGCTTTGCCTGCTGACGGAGAACATCGATTCGGGGGTGCTCGATGCCGCGCCGCGCCTTCGCGTCGTGAGCACGATGGCCGTCGGCTACGATCACATCGATGTCGAGGCATGCACCCGGCGCGGCGTGCTTGTGACGAACACGCCCGGCGTGCTGACTGAGACGACCGCCGACTTCGCGTTCGCGCTGCTGCTCGCCGCCGCCCGCCGCGTAGCGGAAGGCGACCGCGCCGTCCGCGAAGGCCTGTGGTCGACCTGGAGCCCCTCGTTCCTCCTCGGCGGCGACGTCGCCGGCGCGACGCTGGGCATCGTGGGCTTGGGCGCGATCGGAGCGGCCGTAGCGCGTCGAGCGCGCGGCTTCGACATGCGCCTGCTCTATGCCAGCCGTACGGCCAAACCCCAGCTGGAAGCGGAGTTGGGCGTAGTCTTCGTACCGCTCGATCAGCTGCTGGCCGAGTCGGACTTCATCAGCGTCCACGTGCCGCTGACTGCGGAAACGCGCCGGATGTTCGATGAGCGGGCGTTCAACCGGATGCGCCCCACGGCGATCTTCGTGAACACTGCGCGCGGCTCCGTAGTCGACGAGACGGCGCTCCTGCGCGCGCTCGAAACGCGCCGGATCGCGGGTGCGGCGATCGACGTGACCGAAGTCGAGCCATTGCCCAAGCACGATCCGCTGCTTCGTCTGCCCAATCTACTCGTCACGCCGCACATCGCCTCGGCGAGCGTGGCGACGCGGCAGCGGATGGCGCGCATGGCGGTCGATAATCTACTCGAGGCCCTCGACGGCAAGACACCCGGCAACTGCGTGAACGCCGACGCAGTCGCCCACGCCTGAGAGCGCCCCGGCGAGCCACGTCGGATCTTGACAGGCTGCGGAGCGGGCGCTATGTTGCCCCCAGAGCCCGGGCGGATCCGACCGGGCTTCCAGAAAGGAGGCGTAGGTGGTAGTTTTGAACCTGCGAATCCTCTTCGGAGTCTGGCAAGTCGACAGGTAACGCCCTGCCGTAGTAACGGCAGGGCACCCGGCAACGGCGGGTCCCACGTAGAGCAACCATTGGGTCGCCGTGAGAGGTGAAGACCCAACCGTTCGGGAATGCCCGAAGGTGGGGTTCGCCGGAAGGAAGGAATCAAGGGCTTTCCCAGACGTGGGAAAGCCCTTACCCTGCTAGGAGCAAGACGCTTCATGCCGCAGCGCCATCAGCTCGCCCGCAAGAGCAACCTTTGGCTGGCAGAGACTCTCTGGAAGCTCGGCGCCGTCCAATTCGGCAGCTTTACGCTTGGCCGCACCACCGTCAACTCCCCCATCTACATCAACCTGCGCCTCCTGATCGGACATCCGACAGCACTCTGGCGCGCCGCACACATCATCTGGGACGAGCTCCAGGCGCTCCAGAGCAAGCTCCATCCGCAGGTGCAGCCGTTCGATGTCGCCGCGGGGGTGCCCTTCGGCGGTCTGCACGTGGCGACGGCCTTCTCGCTTACGGCGAAGGTGCCCATGGTCTATCTCCACCCGCGCCCAGACGACCTGGGGAGCGACATCGAGGGCATCTATCACCCTAACCAGCGAGCGCTCATTATGGACGACCTGCTGGCCGGCGGCGGCAGCATCCTCGAAACGGCGCTCCAACTCGGCGAAGCCGGGCTCATCGTACATGACGCCGTCGTCCTATTGGACCGGCAGCAAGGCGGTCGAGAGCGCCTACGACGGCAAGGGATCAACCTCGTTTCGCTGCTAACGCTTGAGGTGCTCCTCAACTATCTCATGTCGAGCGGCAGGATCACCGAGGACTGGTACCGCCAGTCGATGGAGTTCCTCGACAGTCAGCCCGACCGCGGCTTGGAGCGAGACGGCTAGCAACCAACGACGACCGGTCATCCCGGCCCGCTTTGCCCCTAAATTGTGTGGCTGGTACACTCGCCGCGATCCCTGAAGCGTGTTAGGAGGCCTACATGAAGTACATACGGCTGTGGATCATTCTCGCGGCAACTCTGGGAAGTATTCTGCTCTTTGCCTGTGGCGGCGACGACGACGACAATAACGACAACGGACCGACGGCCACAACTTCCAGCGACGGAGCGAATGAGACGCCGGAAGCCACCGACGACCAGGGTGCGTCCGGCAACTCCGGCGACGAGCTGCGCGACTTGGCGGCAGGCCTCGCGGAGCATGAGGCGAAGATCGCATACGACTTTTCTAGTTCGGCTGGTGGAACGAGCTCGTCAGGATCGTTCACCCTTTACTGGAAGCCACCCGACACGTGGCGCGTTGACATCGACATGGATGGCTCCCAATCGACGCTTATCAGCAGGGAAGGCAAGAGTTACATTTGCTCAAGCGATGGCGGCACGGGCCAGTGCATTGAGTCTCCGGTGGCCGCGCCCCTACCCTTCCTGGGCTTGTTCACCAATCCGAGTTCGCTGGCAGATCTCGTTGACACGGAGCTCGGCGGCATCGACTTCGACAAGTCGTCCGAGCAGATCGCGGGACAGGACGCGACCTGCTATTCGGCGTCCGGCAGCGTTCAGGGGCAGGCCGGTTCTGCGGAGTACTGCTTCAACGACGATGGCCTACTGCTACGGCTGGACGGCGGCTCCGCTGGAGCGACCTTCACGCTCGAAGCAACGAATGTCGAAGGCAGCGTCGCTGATGCTGACCTAGAGCTGCCTTACGACATCCTGCAGATCCCCGGCCAGTAGCCAGCCAAACGCGAGCGAACAGAGGCCGGGCGAGTTGCCCGGCCTCTCTTATTTTCGAACCGCGCAGCTACAGGAGGCGACGGATCGGCTTGCGACCGGGGCGCGGGTCGTAGTTAGCCTGGAACATCTCCAGCTTGTCGCGCTCGATCAGGTACTTGCCGGCGAAGAGCACGGCCGGCACCTTCTTCTGCTTGATCAGCCGTCGGAGGCTTTGGGGGTGGATGCGGAGGATGCGCGCGGCCTCGACCAGGTCGAGATAGTTATCGAACGGGCTGACGGCCATACTCCCCTGCCCCCACTAAGCCGCTAACACAGGTGCATAAATATAACACACGCTGTCAAGTGTCAAGTGGGCGGAGGCCCTTCGGACCCTTCAGCGTTGGTCAGGGTGGCGAGCGCTTCGCCGCTGCCGCTCGCAAATTGGTCAGCAGCCTCGTCCCTCCGGGAGCGACAGATTCCTCGCTTCGCTCGGAATGACAAATGGGCCGGGCTCAGCGCCTTCCTTCGTTAGAGCGTCCGGCCGAGAAATCGGGCGCCGGCTCGTCCCAGAGGCCCTTCTCGCGCAGGAGGGCGCGGCTGTAGAAATGCTTGCCGCTGAGCGGCTTCGCGTCGTCGCTCATCAGGTAGATGATGGCCTGGCCCATCGCTTCGGGCGCTTCGACGAAGGGGCCGGCGGGCACCTCCTTGTCGAGCCGGTGGTAGAGCGTCCCCGGCGTCAGGACGAGACCCTCGGGCGAGAGCGAGAAGACGCGGATGCCGAATTCGCTCACCTCTTCGGCCAGGCCTTCGCTCAGCTTGCGCAGCGCCTGCTTCGTCACCGAGTAGGACGTGTTCGTCACGCCCTTCTGGTCGGCGGCGATGGACGAGATGTTAACGATGACGCCGTCTCGGCGCTCGATCATGTGCGGGAGGACAGCCTGGCAGCAGAGGACGGCGCCGCGCACGTTGACGCGCATGACCAGGTCCCAGCGCTTGATCGGCAGCTCCCAGAGGCGGCCCGGGCCCATGACGCCGGCGTTGTTCACTAGCAGGTCGATGCGGCCGAACTCAGCGATGGTCTGCTGGACCATGGCGCGGATGCTCTCTTCGTCGGTGACGTCGGTGCGCACCGGCAGCGCGCGCACGCCGAGCGAGCGCAGCTCCTCCGCGGTCGCGTAGATGGTGCCGGGGAGCTTGGGGTCGCTCTCCTGCTCGCTGCGCGCGGCGACGACGATGTTGCAGCCCTCTTTGGCGAGCTCCGCGGCGATGAACTTGCCGACGCCTCGACTGCTGCCGGTGATGATGGCGACCTTGTCCTTGAGCTTCACGGTGCCTCCTGACTCGTTATCGCAGAACGCTGCGAGCATCTTGTCTCTGCGGCAGTGCGCAGGGCAAGGGCGGTGGGGTCGAGGGTCGGGGGTCGGGGGTCGAGGTCCACCCCGCCCCGCGGGCTCTTCATGTCGGAATGCCCGTTGCGTGCGTTTGATCGTCTGATTGTATTTCCGCTTTTTCGGAAAAAATCACGTGACTTTGGATTCACGAAGCGGTCGTTCTGGTGCGTTTTCTTTGATGGTATTCGGACCTCTCCCCCTGGCCCCCTCCCCTAAAGGGGAGGGGAAATCGTGGGCGAAACACTTCGGGGCTAAGATAGCAGGTCGGGGCGAAAGCGCGAAGGGCCTTTTGTCACCGGATTCGCCTAGCAGATAGACGGATAGGCCCGGCTTGACACGCCGCGGGCAGCTGGTTTGGTTGTCGTCGCTAGATGAGGCCGGCGATGGTCTGGAGGACGATGGCGGCGTCGATGCTGTTGACCGAGCC
>JBIOYF010000309.1:0-3144 GCA_044870035.1 Dehalococcoidia bacterium | reverse complement strand
AGCCGCCAGCCGCCGCCCACGTGCGGGTCGTCGAGATCGATGTCGACCAGGTAGTGCTGCGCCGTCGGCGTGATGCGCGGCGAAAGCTTAGGCAGCTCCTCGAACGCGCCATCGGCCGGCAGAACGGCGCGGGTGTCCGCGCGCACAGGGCCGCTCGGCGCCTTGTCGGTCTGGCGCCGGACCAGCGCCCCCGCGCCCGTCGCGTAGAACAGGCCGGCCAGCGCCGCCCCCGCGATCAAGCGCCGCCGCGTCGGGTCCGCGTCTGCGCCTTCATCGCGTGGCGATAGCACGAGCGCGGTCAGCAACGCCGCGGTGCCGGCCACCGCGGCCGACAGCAGCGTCGGCCCGACTTGGACGTCCATCGGATCGATGCGCGCAGCCAGCACAGTCAGCAGGAAGGAAAGCGCGCCGAGGAGGAGGGGAGAGCGCTTGCCCACTAGGAGGCCAAGCGCCAGCGTGACGACGATGCAGCCCCAGCCCAACGATTGCAGCGCGTTGTGCCCCAGCCGCTCGATCGCCCAGGTCGCCAGCGGGCCCGGGCTGAGCCGGATGATCTCCGCGGCGATCGAGTAGGGCGCGAACGGCGCCTCGGGCATGGCGAGATGCAGCAGCCGCTGCGCCGCCAGCGCGGCCAAGGCGCCCCACAGTCCCGTCCGAGCGGTAATTGTCACGTCTCCATGCTATTCGCCAGGAGCTATCCGTGGGATCATCAACTCGTCGAACCCCGGTCCTCGACCCCCGATCCGGCATTGACCCTTGACCCCTGACCCTTGACCCCCGGATAATCTCCCCATCCGCACATTCAGAGGGAGGCCCAGTATGCCCGGCCCGCTGGAAGGCATCCGCGTCGTCGAGATGGGCGTCTGGGTCGCGGGCCCTTCCTGCGCCGCCATCCTCTGCGACTGGGGCGCCGAAGTCATCAAGCTCGAACCGCCGACGGGCGATCCGTTCCGCGGCCTGTTCGCCTCCGCGCTGGGCACGCCCGGAGCGCTCAATCCCCCGTTCGAGATCGATAACCGCGGCAAGCGCAGCGTCGCCGTCAACCTCGATCACGACGCCGGCCGCGACATCGCCCGCAAGCTGATCGACCGCGCCGACGCGTTCGTCACGAACATGCGCCCGCGCGTCCTCGACCAGTTCGGCCTCGATTACGCAACGCTCTCGAAGGCCAACCCGAAGCTTGTCTACTGTCAGATCACCGGCTACGGCGCCGACGGCCCCAACCGCGACCGCGCTTCATACGATATCGGCGGCTTTTGGGCGCGCGCCGGCGTCGCGGCGTCGCTCGTTCCGAAGGGCGCGCCGCTGCCGCAGCAGCGCGGCGGCATGGGTGACCACATGACCGGCATGAGCGCCGCCGGCGGCGTCTGCGCAGCGCTCTTCGCCCGCCAGCGCACCGGCCGCGGCCAGCTGGTCCAGGGCTCGCTCATCCGCACGGGCGCCTACATGATGAGCTGGGACGTCATGCTGGCGCTCCGGCTCGGCGTGCCGATCGAACCGTACGATCGCGAGCACGCAGTCAACCCGATCATCAACTGTTTCCGGACAGGCGACGGACGCTGGTTCTGGTTGCTCCTCCTCCAGGCCGACCGCCACTGGCCCGACCTCTGTCGCGCGCTCGGCCGCGAAGATCTGCTCACGGACGAACGCTTCGCCGATATCACGATCCGCCGCACGAACGGCCCGGAGCTCGTCGCCGAGCTTGACAAGTCGTTCGCTACCAAGACGCTAGAGGAGTGGGGCGAGATCATGGACGCGCACAACGTCTGGTGGGCGCCCGTCAACACGATCAGCGATCTCATCGCCGATCCTGTCGCGCGCGAGGCGGGCGTCTTCCGCGACTTCGCAGGCCCCGACGGCACCGTTCCGTTCGTCGCCACCCCGTCCGACTTCTCGGCCACGCCGTCCGCGCCGCGCGGCCTCGCGCCGGAGCTGGGCCAGCACACCGAAGAAGTCCTCCTCGAGCTCGGCTACGACTGGGACAAGATCATCGCGCTGAAGGAAGCCGGCGCGATCCCCTAGCGATCTGTCATCCTGAGCGAAGCGAAGGATCTGGCCCTCCCGCAGGGCCGAAGCCTTGCAAAAGGCGACCATGTAGGGGCGCATGGCCATGCGCCCAAACGTTCTTCTCGCATCCTGTCCGCTATGCTGATTACGAAGAGTAAGCATTCCAGTCGGTCGGGAGGTTGCAATGCCACTACAGCAGCGAACAGCGAACGTCATCTGGGAAGGAAGCCTGCGCGACGGCTCAGGCACGCTGAAAGTCGACAGCGGCGCCGTCCCCGAGCAGCGCGTCACGTTCAGCGCGCGTACAGAACAACCCGAAGGCATGACCAGCCCGGAGGAGCTACTGGCCGGCGCGCACGCGATCTGTTACGCGATGGTGCTGAGCAACATGCTCTCGCAGGACGGCAAGGTGCCGAAGCGGCTCGACGTCTCCGCCGTGTGCACCCTGGACCGCGTGGAGGGCGGGCTGAAGATCACGCACATGGCGCTCTCCGTCCTCGGCGACGTGCCCGAGATCGACGAGGCGGCTTTTAAGCAGGTCGCTGCCGATGGCGAGAAGAAGTGTCCCGTGTCGAACGCCATCCGCGGCAACGTCGAGGTCTCCGTGGACGCTCGGCTTGCGTGATCAAATCGACTGCCCTATGCCCTCGCAATGTTTCTCCCTCCCCGTTTCGGAGAGGGGCTGAGGGAGGGGTCTGACTCATGCCCCAGCGTTCACGCTGGGGTTCAGCGTCGGGAGGTCATCCGTTAATCCGTTACGTATCCGCTGCCAGGACGCCCTCATACACCGGCGACGACGCCTTCATAAACCGCAGCATCATCCGCAGCTCCACGACTCGTTTCTCGCCGTCGTCCGCCCACGTGTCGAACCAGGCGTACTCCGTCTTGGGCGTCTCGCCGGTGTGGAGCAGCGTCCCGCCCGCCCGATACGTCGTGTCCGCCAGCATCGGCCCGTGCACGTTGCGCAGCTCGATCGCGCCGTACAGGCCGATCGCGGCCGCCTGGCGCTTGCGCAGATACGCGTAGGCCGGCTCCATCAGCGCGTTTACCTGGTTCACCGTCGTCGGCACGCGCCCGCCCCAGCGCGACGCGTCCGTGTACCAGGACATCGGCTCGGTGATCACGGCGAGGCGCTTG
>JBIOYF010000308.1:0-7255 GCA_044870035.1 Dehalococcoidia bacterium | reverse complement strand
CTCGCCGGCGATGCGCTGGAGCTGTGCGAGCGTAACAAAGCTGATGTGCGAGAACTCTCGAGGAAAGTCGACCCCGGCGGCGTGTTCTCTCCAGAGACGCTCGAGCGTAGGGCTGTTCAGCATCGACGCGTACACCGCGTCGTAGCCCGCTTCGACGAGATCGCGTTCCGGCTCGCTCACCATCAATGGTAAGCATACAGCCTGACCAGAGGTCATAGTGACACCGAAAACTTGGCGCTATTCCGCGCGCCCCTACCCTCTCGACATAGCGCGCAACGGATCGATGCTCGCCTTGCCGCACAACCGCCCGCGAGCTTGAGCCTACGCAGCCCAGGCAGTACGATCGCCGGGTGCCATTCCAGGGAGAGTACGAGCCGAGCCCGGCGAAGTTTGTCGCCGACCAGGTGGCGCTCTACGAGGCGACAGGTGGCGCCGAGGGTGGGACACTGCAGGGCAAGCCAGTCGTCATCCTGACGACCCGCGGCCGCCATAGCGGTAAGGTTCGCAAGTCGCCCCTGATGCGCGTCGAACACAACGGCACGTACGCGGTCGTCGCTTCGATGGGCGGCGCTCCCAGGCATCCGGTCTGGTACCTCAACGTGATCGCCTCACCGGCAGTAACGCTGCAGGACGGCGCGAACGTATACGAGATGACCGCTCGCGTTCTGCACGGTGATGAGAGGGCGCGCTGGTGGACGCGGGCTGTCGAAGCCTGGCCGGCGTATGCGGAGTACCAGACCAGGACAAAGCGGCAGATCCCGGTTGTCGTCCTGGAGCCGGCGAGCGCCGGCGCCTAGCTCGCCGGCGCGGGCGGCTCCGACGCCTCGGGCGCCCGCTCGAGGTCCTCGACCGCCATGGCCGCGACCGCTTCGCCCATCTTGATGCTGTAGTTCTGGCCGCGGTCCTCCGGGTAGATCTGGCTCATCGTGGCCAGGTAGAGGCCGGGGATGGGCGTACGGTGCTCGGGGATCCTCTCCTTGTAGCCGATGGTGACGACGGGCTGGGCGTACGGGCCTTTGAACAG
Source organism: Dehalococcoidia bacterium (assembly GCA_044870035.1). Classification (GTDB taxonomy): domain Bacteria; phylum Chloroflexota; class Dehalococcoidia; order DSTF01; family RBG-16-68-14; genus JBBDXS01. The sequence goes on along the minus strand of JBIOYF010000308.1, from coordinate 6,231 downwards.
CCAGCGCCCGGCGATCCAGTCCGGCGTGAACTCGGGGTTGATCTTCGTCAGGTGGGGCAGATACTCGCGCTCGATCTGCGCTTCGTCCATCGAGAAGTACGGGTGGTCCGGCCGCAGGTAGTTCGACAGGTAGACGATATGGTTGCCGCCGTAGTGCTCCTTCGGGATGAAGTTGGTGTGCTCGATACAGGCGATGAACGGCACGGTCTCGTCGGTGATGTTCATCCAGTAGATGTGCGACAGCGAGCGCTTGAGCGCCATCACGTAGCACACCGCCCACTGCCAGCGCGTGCCGGTAAGCTTCTGCGAGTAGTCGTCCGGGAGCTGCGGCACTAACTTGTCGAACACGTGGGCCGGCATACAGGCGATGATCGCGTCGAAGTCGGCGCGGGAGCCGTCGGCGAGGCGCAGGCCGCGGGCGCGTCCGTCTTCGACGATCACTTCCTGCACCGCTGTGGCCGTGTGCACTTCGGCGAGGTCGCTCGCGCGCAGGCGGCGCTCCAGCTCGTCGATGTAGAGCCCGAAGCTGCCCAGCAGGTAGCCGAGCTGCTCCTTCTGCGAGACGCCCTTCCGCGACGCGAAGCGCAGGTGGATCTTGTTCCAGAGCCAGACCATCGCGAGCTGGTCGAACGCGTCGCCGAACTTACCGCGCAGGAGCGGGCCCCAGACCGCGTCGTACGCCCCTTTGCCCATGTACTTGCGTACCCACTCGACCGCCGTGATGTTCTCGTAGCGGGTGCCGTCGCGCTGGCGGCGAAGGTAGAGCGCCATGAGACCCATGCGGATCCGGTCGACGAACGGCACGGGCTTGAACTTGAGCAGATCGCCGGGCGTGACGAAGTCGTAAAGCTTGCCGCCGTGGAGGAAGCCGACCTTCGAATCGATCCAGGCCATCTTGTCGCCCAGGCCGAGCTCTTCGATCAGGCCGACGATCGTCGTGTCGGTCGAGAACAGGTGGTGGTAGAACGCCTCGAGCCGGCCGCCGCCGACCTCGAAGGTGCGGACGAGGCCGCCGAGGAAGGGGCTCGTCTCGTAGAGCGCGACGTTGTGGCCGCGCTGGGTCAGCCGATACGCGGCGGCCATGCCAGCGACGCCGCCGCCGATGACGCCGATCTTCACGGAGACAGCCCTTCGTCCGAAAGCGGCGTCGCGATCGGCTCCGGCTCCGGGTGCACGGCGACGGGCGACGTCGCGGCCGTGGAACGGCGGAACATCTCGCCGAGGGAGAGGCCCATGGTGCCGAGGAAGTACAGCCCGATGATGATCACGGGCAGCAGGACGAGCGCGTGCAGGCCGATCGCGAAGGCCTTCGCCGCGCCGTCTGCGATGCCGGCTGCGATCAGGACCTGCTTCGTCACCAGCTCGAACGGCCCGACCCCGCCCTGCGAGGCGAGCACGGAGATCGCGAGGTTGGCGGCCGCTGTAATGAGCAGGAAGTACTGGAAGCCCGCATCGATGTGGAATGCGCGGCCGACCATGTAGTACATCGTCGCCTCCAGCAGCCAGGAGACCGTCGACATGACCCAGGCGAAGCCGAGATCAACCGGGCTGCGCAGCGAGTGCAGCCCTTCGAAGAAGGAGTGCGCCAGCCCTTCGACGCCGGCGCGAAAGCGCTGCGGCGTGACCCGCATGATGAGCGCGTCGGTGCGGATGCGCCATGCCTCGGAGAAGGCGAGGACGAAGAGGACGCCCAGCGCAAGGCCGAAGAAGACGGCCATCACGATGGAGAGGCCGAGCAGGCTGAGATTGTAGTTGACGACCTCGAGCGGGAACGATTCGTTCGTACCGACCACGGCAGCGACGATGACCAGCATGGGGATCAGCGTGAGGCCATCGAAGAGGCGGTCGACGGCGATCGTGCCGAGCGTGGCGGCCTTACTTACCTGCTCTCGCTCGCCCAGGATGTAGGCGCGCACCAGCTCACCCGCGCGGGCGGGCATGACGTTGTTGGCCATCAGGCCGATGATGACGACCGGGTAGAGCCGCCAAGCCGGGACGCGCTTGACGGGCCGGAGGAGGTACTGCCAGCGGATGGTGCGCACCCAGATGCCGGAGAAGTAGACGGGCAACGAGGCGAGCGCCAAGGCATAGTTCGCCTGCTCGAAGGCGTCTTTGATATCGCCGAACTTCGTTTCACGAAAGAAAAGACCGAGAAAGACCAGCGTAATGAGGAAGCCGATCCAAACGCGAGGGCTACGAAGCAAGGGCGGTTCCTGCAGTAAGATTCCCGCTGGATAGTCGGAGAGCGCGGGACTGCACTATGATAGGCATGCCCCTTATAAGAGGTCAACGTACGGAATAAGACGTCAACACGCGGGCGCTTGACGGCCTTCCAACCAGGCGGATACGATCTATGGCGGTCGTGCTAGGCGGGGAGCTAGCGGTGCCCTGTACCCGCAAGCCGCTCTAGCGGGGCTGAATTCCCGTTCGAGGTCCGTGGCGCCGTGAGGACTGTCCGTGCCGGGAGGCGTTGAAGGCTTGGTCCTGCGCGGCGAGGCGCTGTGAACCCCGTCAGGTCCGGAAGGAAGCAGCGGTAAGCAGAATGCCTCGGGCGCCGCAGGGTCACCGGGCTGGAGCTACCCCGACAATGGACAAGCTTGCGGCCCGGATCGACAGCGGGTGCACGACCGCTCGAACAACATAGGTTCCGCCGCCAGGCGGGGAAAGGCCCGACGAGAGGAAACCTATTGTCGTTCCTGGACATCGTCGGTGAGCACCCTGAAGGACCAGGGTCTGAGGAGACTCACCGGCGGACGGACACGCGGAGACGCAGGGTAGCGCGACCGACGATCGACCGCGCTGCGGCTGGCTCCCCCTCCCTGTCACTCTTACGCCTCTTTCGCACGCGCCGGTTCCGGCTCCAAGCAGCCGGCGGCGTCGCGCTCGTGCTGGTCGTCGCGCTGGCGTGGCTGCTGCCGCGCCGAGATGTACAGATCGCCGTTGACGGCGGCATGACGAGCGTGGCCAGCCGATCGCAGAGCGCGCGCGTCGTGGCCGAGCAAGCGGGCATCGAGCTCGGGCCAGGCGACCGTGTCGAGCATGTCGACGACCGCCACCTCATCGTGCACCGTGCGGTCCAGGCGACGTTGCGTGTCGATGGCAAGGCGTTCGCGGTGCGCACGCAAGCGGAGTCGATCGAGGAGGTGCTGCGTGAGGCCGGCGTGCAATTCGCCGGTGATGACAGCGTGTACCGCGACGGCGTGTTCGTCGCAGCGAGCGCGGCGGTCGTCGCAGAGCCGTCACCGGCTAGCCTTCGCTCGACATCGGACGTCCAGCAGTCGACGAAGGAACAGCGCGTGACGATCGAACTGCGACGGGCGGTGCCGTTCACCGTCGTGGAGAACGGGCAACAGCTGGAGCTGCGGTCGAGCCGCGAGACGGTCGCGACGGCGCTGAACGACGCCGGCGTGCGCGTCGGACCGGGCGACGACGTGCAACCGCCTCCCGATACCGCACTGACCGCAGGCGTGCAGGTGCATGTAGAGCACGCGAGCCCCGTGATCGTCACGCTGCCGCAGGGCAAGCTGCTGCTGTACACGCTGGCGGACACCGTGGGCGATGCCCTGGCAGCAGGCGCGCTCTCGTTACCGGCCGATTACCGGCTGGAGCCGGCGGCGGACACACCGATCGCGACGGGGCTGGCCGTGCACGTCGTCGGCATTTCGACGGAGCTCAACCTGGAGACCGAACGCGTGCAGAGCCAGGTGATCTACGAGCCCGACCCGAGCCTTCCACGGGGCGCGCAGCGCGTAGTGGAGGGCAACGACGGTGTGCACTACCGGCAGTATGAAGTCGTCTCGCAGGACGGCGTGGAGACGTCGCGCGCTGTGACGAGCGAGTGGGACGACCCCGCCGCCGTCGATACGGTCATCTACTACTCGACCGCGACCGAGGCGGCGCCGGTGGCCGCGGCTGCGCCGTACGACGGGGACTGGCGCGACCTGGTCTGCTCGTACGACTGGGACTGCGACTGGGCGCTGGCGGTGATCCAGTGCGAATCGGGCGGCAACCCGAACGCCTACAACCCGGGCGGCTACGTGGGGCTCTTCCAGATCTGGGAAGGCCACGGCTCCAACCTGAGGGACCCGGCGACGAACATCGCCGCCGCCTATTCGCTCTATGTATCGGGCGGGAGGGGCAACTGGCCGAACTGTCCCTAGCTCCGGGCGCCATCCGCTGGCGGCCGAGTTGCTAGACTACGCTCGTTGGCCGCGACATCGCCTAACCGACGTCCCAGGTCCGCGCGCGCGGGCCGCGCTCCGGCTCCAGCCGCGCTGCGCGAGCTGCGCAAGGCGGGCGCATTCGCAAAGAAGTCGCTCGGACAGCACTTCCTGACCGACCAGCGGGCTCTGAGGCGCATCGCGCAGGCGGCAGCCCTGTCGCGCGACGACACGGTGATCGAGATCGGCGCGGGGCTGGGCGACCTGACGGCGCACCTCGCCGAACGGGCGGGCCGCGTGATCGCGATCGAGCTGGACGAGAAGCTGGCCGGGCACCTGCGCCGTCGCTTCGACGGCACGAACGTCTTCGTGCTGCAAGGCGACGCTCTCGCGATCGATCCGAAAGAAGCGCTCACCAAGGCGGGTGCGGAAGCGCCTTACGTCGTCGCTGGGAACCTGCCGTACAACATCGCGCAGCCGTTGCTGCGCCACTTCCTGGAGGCTCGCCTGAAGCCGGATCGGCTCGTCGTGATGGTGCAGGCCGAGGTGGCTGAGACCATCGTCGCGCGGCCGGGGAAGCTGAGCATGCTGGGCGTTTCGGTGCAGCTCTACGGTGAGCCGGAGCTGCTGTTCCGCGTGCCGGCGTCGGCGTTTTACCCGCCGCCGAAGGTGCAGTCGGCGGTCGTTCGCATCAACGTCGCACGAGAGCTGCGCGCGCCCGTCGATGACGTCGCGGCGTTTTTCACGATCGTGCGCGCGGGGTTCGGGACGAAGCGCAAGCAGGTCCGCAACGCGCTCGCGAACGGGCTGCGCATCGATGCGGCGACGGCCGGCCACGTGCTCTCGCGGGCGGGGATCAAGCATACGCTGAGGGCGCAGGAGCTGACGCTCGATCAGTGGGCGGCGCTGACGCGCGCATGGACCGCGCTCGGGCGGCCGGGGGCCGGGCGATGACTGCGCTGCGTGTGCGCGCGCCGGCGAAGATCAACTGGACGCTGGAGGTGCTGGGCAAACGTCCGGATGGGTACCACGAGACGCGGTCGATCATGCAGACGATCGACCTCGCGGACGGGATCACGCTGCGCGAGGCGGACGAGATCTCGCTCTCGCTCGGCGGCGAAGCTGGGATGCTGCTGCACGCGCCCGTCGAAGAGAACCTGGCGTACCGAGCGGCGCGGCTGCTGCGCGGCGAAGCGAAGCGCGGCGTTCAGATCGAGCTGGAGAAGCGGATACCAATCGCGGCCGGACTGGGCGGCGGGAGCAGCGACGCCGCCGCGGTCCTGCGCGGACTGCGCCGGTTGTGGAAGCTGGACGTCTCAGACGAAGAGCTGCGATCGATAGGCGCGGGGCTGGGGAGCGACGTACCGTTCTTCTTGCGCAGCGGCACGGCGCTGGTGTCGGGACGGGGCGAGCAGGTCGAGACGCTGCCAGACGTGGCGGAGCAGACCCTAATAGTCGCATGGGATGAGAGCGTTAAAGAGGAGCACAAGACCGCCCGCATGTACGCCGCGCTCCGGCCAGAGCACTTCAGCGACGGATCGAGAACAGCCCGGCTGGCGGAGCGAATTCGCCGCGGGGAGGCGGTGCGCGACGAGGACGTGTACAACGTGTTCGAGCAGGTCCGCAGTCCCGAAGGCAACCGCGTCGAAGTTTCGCCTGCCCACCAGGGGACATCCGCGACTTCACACCTCTGTGGCAGCGGGCCGGCGTGGTACTTCATGATCGCATCACAGAGTGATGCCGAGTTCATGGCGCTCGGGCTACCGTTCGTGCTCAAGATGAAGGGCATCGCGACGCGCACCATCGGCTCGCGCGAAGCAACAGCCACCGAAGAGTTGGACTAGTGGCGGAGAGCTTCTCGGGGATCGTGTGCGGGTATGCGCTGGCGCTGATCGCCACGCCGATCGCGGCGGTGGCGCTGATACGCATGCGCGCTCATAGCGAGTGGCTGCGGCGCGTCGTGCCGGAGGAGACGCCGCTGCTGGCGTGGTCGCTTGTGATGCACAGCTTTTTGTTCCTCGTGCTGACTGGCGCCGGCATGGTGCTGGGACTGCTGCTGCACGGCATGGAG
>JBIOYF010000307.1:0-2969 GCA_044870035.1 Dehalococcoidia bacterium | reverse complement strand
GGCCTCGATACGCCGCCGGGCCTCTGGGGCGCGTACGGCGAGTTCCTCTACCTCGATCCGCACACCATGCTGCACAAAATCTCGAAGGACGTGCCGCCGGAGATCGCGACGTTGTTCAACCCGATCGGCGCGGGCATGCGCTGGGCCGTCCAGGTGCCCGGCACGAAGATCGGCGACACGATCGTGATCCTGGGGCCGGGGCAGCGCGGGCTGGGCAGCGTCATCGCCGCGCGTGAGGCGGGCGCGTCCTGCATCATCGTAACGGGGCTGAGCGCTGACGAGCGCAAGCTCGCGCTCGCGCGCGAGTTCGGCGCACACGAGACGATCGACGTCGAACGCGAGGACGTCGTGCGCCGCGTGCGCGAGATCACGGACGGCGCGATGGCCGACATCGTTGTCGACGTGACCGCGTACAGCAACGAGCCCGTGACCCAGGCGATCGACATCGCCCGGCGGGGCGGGACGATCGTCCTCGCCGGCATGAAGGGCGGGCGGCCCGTCGAGAACTTCTACAATGACCGCGTCATGGGCAAGGAGCTGACGATCCGCGGCGTCTTCGGCGTCGACTTCCACGCGTACGAGCCGGCCGTCCGGCTGATCGAGTCGGGGAAGTATCCGCTCGCAAAGATGCACACGCACACGCTGCCGCTCGAGCAAGCCGAGCACGCGCTGAAGCTCCTCGCGCGCGAAGTGCCCGGCGAAGAGGCGATCCACATCGCGCTCGTCCCTGGGTAGGAAAGAAGACCTCGTAGGGACAGAGCTTCAGCTCTGTCCGGCCCGAACTCTCTCTGCTATCCTATGCGCCGGCGGGCCGAGCACGGCACGGAGGAACGTATGACCGAAGCAAACACCGAACGGGGGCTGCAGCGCATGGCGAAGGTGATCGGCCTCATGCCGTTCGCTGCCCAGCTCGGCATGCAGTATGAGGACGGCGGCGACGGCTGGATCAAGCTGCGGCTGCCCTTCAAGAAGGAGAACACCACGACGGCTGACGCTCTCCACGGCGGCGCCATCGCCTCGCTGATCGACACGACGGGCTCGATGGCCGCGTGGACGACGTCGGAGATCGGCAACCCGCGCTTCTTCGGCTCGACCGTCGCCGTGTCGGTGAACTATCTGTCCGGCATTCTGTCATCGGACTGCGTCGCCGAAGGACGCGTGCTCAAGCGCGGCAAGGAGATCATCTATAGCGACGTCCGCGTCACCACGCCCGACGGCAAGCTCTGCGCGCAGGGCAACGTGATCTATCGCATCATCGACCGGGGAGAGAGCTGATGGCCGTCCTCACATCGATCGAAACGCCGCCGACGAAAGAGCTGCAGCAGTTCTACGAACGCGTCAGCCGCGCGAGCAGCGGATTGGGTGTGCTGAACGTGTTCAAGACCGCCGCCCACTCGCCGGAGCTGATGCAGTCGTGGTGGCAGATGATGGTCATACTGCTCAGCAGGCTGCAGCTCAGCCCTCGATTGCGCGAGCTGGCGATCCTGCGCCTGTTCCAGCTCACGCGCTGCGAGTACGGCTACGCTCACCACGTCCGCATCGGCCGCGACGCCGGCGTCACGGACGAACAGATCGCGGCGCTGGCGCGCTACGAATCGAGCGAGCGCTTTTCACCACTCGAGAAGCTCGTCCTGCGCTACACAGACGCCGCGACCAAGTTGACGGACGCCGCCCCGGCGCTCGCCCAGCAGCTGAAGTCCGAGCTCTCGGAGCGCGACGTCTTCGAGCTGACGTTTTGCATCGCGAACTGGAACCTGATGGCGCACCTGCTGCTGCCGCTCCAGGTCGAGCTGGAGCCCACGGCGCGCGAGTACCTGTCCGCCGGCTGGGACGCCTGACCGGAATTGCCCGCGGCGCGCTCACGCCGCTATCGTTGTGGCGTGGAAACTGACCTGCCACCCGCTCGCGATAAGCTGCTCTTCACACCCGGACCCGCGACGACGAGCCTGTCCGTCAAGCAGGCCATGCTCCACGACGCCGGCTCCTGGCACTTCGAATTCAACGCGCTCGTGCGCGAGGTCCGCGAACGCCTGCTCGGCCTCGCGGGCGTCTCGCGGGAGGACGGCTACGAGGCTGTGCTCATGCAGGGCAGCGGCACCTTCGGCGTGGAGTCTGTCATCACGTCCACCGTCCCGCGCGACGGCAGGCTGCTCGTCCTTGCCAACGGCGCCTACGGCGAGCGCATCGTCCGCATGGCCGACGTGGCGGCGATCGACACGGCCGTCCTGCGTTACGCCGAAGACACACCGGCCGCTCCGGCTGACGTCGCGCGCCGGCTGGCCGGGGACGGGTCGATCACGCACGTCGCTGTCGTCCACTGCGAGACCACCACGGGTCTGCTCAACCCGATCGAGCCGATCGGCGCCGCCGTGCGCAACGCCCGGCGCTCCTACATCGTCGACGCGATGAGCAGCTTCGGCGCGGTCCCGATCGACGTGCGGGCCGCGGGCATCGACTACCTCGTCTCGTCCGCGAACAAGTGCATCGAGGGCGTGCCCGGCTTCTCCTTCGTCATCGCGCGCCGGGACGCCCTGCTCGCCAGCGAAGGCTGCGCGCGCAGCTTGAGCCTCGACCTCCTCGCTCAGCTGCGCGGCTTCGAGTCGAACGGCCAGTTCCGGTTCACGCCGCCCACGCACGTCGTCCTCGCCTTCCGCCAGGCGCTCGACGAGCTGGAGCATGAGGGTGGCGTCGCCGCGCGCGGCGCGCGCTACCGACTCAACCACCAGACGCTTGTCGCGGGCATGCGCGCGCTTGGCGTCGCGCCGTACCTCCCGCCCGAGCTGCAGAGCTACATCATCACGGCGTTCCACTATCCGGAGCACCCGAACTTCGACTTCGAGCGCTTCTACCGCCTGCTCTGCGACCGCGGCATGATCATCTACCCGGGCAAGCTCACACAGGTGCCGTGCTTCCGCATCGGCACCATCGGCCGCATCTTCGCGGCGGACGTCCGCCAGCTGCTCGCCGCG
>JBIOYF010000306.1:0-4679 GCA_044870035.1 Dehalococcoidia bacterium | reverse complement strand
TGGCCCGTATACTGACAAGACACCGATCGCTCACGTTCCGGAGGTGCGCCTGCATGGCAGGCTACGACCACAACGCCATCGAATCGAAATGGCGTAAGCGCTGGGAAGAGACCGGCGTCTACGAGGTAGACGTCCACAGCGCCGCGCGGCCGTTCTACAACCTGATGATGTTCCCCTATCCTTCCGCAGAAGGGCTGCACATCGGCAACGTCTTCGCGTTCACCGGCGTCGACATCTACGGCCGCTTCATGGCGATGCGCGGCAACGACGTGTTCGAGCCGTTCGGCTACGACGCGTTCGGTATTCACAGCGAAAACTTCGCGCTCAAGCAGAACATCCACCCGATGACGCTCATCCCGAGCAACATCAAGCGCTTCCGGGAGCAGATGAAGCAAATGGGCATGCGCATCTCCTGGAGCCACGAGGTCGACACCACCGACCCGGCGTATTACAGGTGGACGCAATGGCTCTTCGTCCAGCTCTTCAAGCACGGCCTGGCCGAAAGGCGACACGCGCCGGTTAACTGGTGTCCGTCTTGCAAGACCGTCCTGGCCGATGAACAGGTCATCGCGGGCCGCTGCGAGCGTTGCTCCAGCGAAATAACGCAGCGCGACCTGGAGCAGTGGTTCTTCAAGATCACCAAGTACACCGAGCGGCTGCTCGCCAACCTCGACTGGATCGACTGGTCGGACGTCGTGAAGACGGCGCAGCGCAACTGGATCGGCCGCAGCGAGGGACTCGAGACGTCGTTCCCGATCCAGGGCACGAACGAGGCGATCACGTTCTTCACCACCCGGCCGGACACGATCTTCGGCGTCACGTTCATGGCGCTCGCCCCGGAGCACCCGCTCGTCCGCAAGATCACAGCCGACGAACAGCGTGCCGCCGTCGACAGGTACGTCGCGGACGCTCTCCACAAGACGGCGATCGATCGCCAGGCGATGGAGCACAGCGGCGTCTTCACCGGCGCCTACGCGACGAACCCGCTGAACGGCGAACCCGTTCCGATCTGGGTCGCCGACTACGTGCTGATCACCTACGGCACCGGTGCGATCATGGCCGTGCCCGCTCACGACGAGCGCGACTTCGACTTCGCGAAGCGCTACGGCCTGCCGATCAAAGTCGTCGTTGCGCCGGACGGCTGGTCCGGCGGCGCACTCGACGCCGCCAACACGGACCCCGGCGTCCTCGTCAACTCGGGCGAGTTCGACGGCATGCCGAGCAACGAGGCTAGGCGGGCGATCATCGAAAAGCTGGAGCGCGACGGCACGGGCAACCGGCGCGTCACGTACCGCCTGCGCGACTGGCTTATCTCCCGCCAGCGCTACTGGGGCGCGCCCATCCCGATCGTCTACTGCGACAAGTGCGGCACGCAGGCCGTGCCGGAAGACCAGCTCCCAGTCGTCCTGCCGTATGTCGAGGAGTTCCGGCCTACCGGCACAGACGCCTCGCCGCTCGCCCACGTCGATTCGTTCGTCAACACGACCTGCCCGAACTGTGGCGGGCCGGCTCGCCGGGAGACGGACGTCTGCGATACATTCGTCGACTCGTCCTGGTACTACCTGCGCTATCCGTCGACCGAGTACAACGACCGCCCGTTCGACGACGAGCTGACAAGGAAGTGGCTGCCCGTGCATTCGTACATCGGCGGCAAGGAGCACTCCGTCCTCCACCTGCTCTACTCGCGCTTCGTCGCCATGGCCCTGCACGACATGGGCCACGTCGACTTCGAAGAGCCGTACCGGCGCTTTCGCGGGCACGGGCTGCTCATCCTGCGCGGCTCCAAGATCAGCAAGTCGCGCGGCAATATCGTCGTTCCGGACGAGTACGTGGCGTCACACGGCGCCGATACGCTGCGCGCGTACCTCATGTTCTCCGGGCGCTACGACGAAGGCGGCGACTTCTCGGACCAAGGCATCGAGGGCGTGGCGCGCTTCATCAATCGCCTGTGGGATATGGTGCAGCGCTACCGCGCGCAGGAGGGTCAGGGAGACCTGCCGCCCGAGGCGCAGCGGCGGCTCCACCGAACGATCGAACGCGTCACGCGTGACCTCGACAACCTGGAGTTCAACACGGCGATCGCCTTCCTGATGGAGTATCTAAACTTCCTCCAGCAGCGCCCCGCACTCCACGGCGACGAAGTGCGCGCGATGCTGCTCCTGCTCGCGCCGCTCGTGCCATACGTCACCGAGGAGCTGTGGGAACAGCTCGGCGGCGCGTACTCCATCCACCAGCAGCCCTGGCCCGTGTCCGACGCGGAACTCGCCAAGGAGCGTGAGGTAGCCCTTGCGGTGCAGGTCAACGGCAAGACCCGCGACGTGATCCAGCTCGCCGCTGGAACGGCAGAGGGCACCGCCGTCGAGCAAGCCCGCGCTTCGGAGAAAGTCGCGCGGCACCTCAACGGCAAGTCGATCGCGCGCACGATCTACGTTCCGGACCGCCTAATCAACTTCGTCGTCCGATAGCACCCCTACAACGACGAAGGCCAGGCTTCAGCCTGGCCGGTTGAACAAAGAAAAGCACCCCGGCGACGGTCTATTTTCCCAGGGAGTCGCCCCCCAAGTATCGTCAACGCTGAGGCGTTTCACTTCCGTGTTCGGGATGGGAACGGGTGGGGCCGCCTCGCTCTAGTCACCGAGGTACTTTGTCTCAGATAGACTAGCGGAGCCTGCTCCTACGGGCAAGCGCCGTCGCGCCATGTAGGGGTTGGTCTCAGGCCCGCGCAGAGTTCGCGCCCCAGACCGTGGCCGACTTCGCCGGCAGCCAGACTGGAGCGTCATTCTCGATTCGTAACCCCTCCATATCGACTCCGGGCCCAGCGAAACGCGCCTCTGCGGTGCAGAACACCGGCCGCCACGCCCCGGCGAACCGGAACGAGCCGCGCTCACCGAAGTTGAGCGCGAGCAGGCGTCGCTCGCTGTCCCTCCAGCGCTCGACCGTCAGCACATCGTCGGAGACAGCCTCGGCACGCTGACCCGCGCGGCCCTGCGCGCGAAACACGTCGTCCTCCCGCCGCAGCGACAGCAGCTCATGCATCAGGCGCAGCACGCCGTCATGCAGCGGCTGTTTCCGTTCGTTCGGAGCGAGCTTGGACGCAAGGAACGTCCGTTCGTCCTGCGCGTCCGGCACCTCACGTCCATCTGCCACGCGCGACACCCAAAACGCGCGAAACGCCGCCCTGCGTCCTGCGCGCGTACTCGCCACGAGCTCCGGCTTGTGGTCGGTGAAGTACAGGAATGGCGTCGCCGCGGCGTATTCGTCGCCCATGAACATCAGCGGCGTTTCTTCCAACAGCAACAGTACCGCATACGCGGCCTTGTACAGGTCGGTGCCTGTGATCCTGGCGAGTCTCGTCCCAAACGGCCGGTTGCCAATCTGGTCATGGTTCTGCAGACAGTAGATAAGGTCCTGCAGCGAGTCGCGGTCCGCGCCGGTCTCTGGCCCCAGGCCGGCCTGATCGCAGTACAAGGCTCCATCGTTCAGCAGCCGCGCGATCTCTTCCGTCGTACCCTCGTACGCGTTCAAGTACCCTTCGCGCTCGCCCGTCATCCGGACGTACACGGAGTGGTGGAAGTCATCCACCCACAGGCCGTCCAGGCCGTAGCCCCCGACCTCCGGCGTAGCGATCACGCGCAACTCATTCCGTTCGTGCTCGGCGGTGATCACGCAGCGCTTCCCGGCCGGTGCGCGCTCGTGAACAGCGGACGCTAGCTCCCGCAGAATGTGCGGCTCGCTGCTGTCGTAGATCTCATGCGCAGCATCGAGCCGAAACCCGTCTATATGAAACTCGTGCAGCCAGTACATCACGTTGTCGATGAAGTACTGCCGCACGAACACACAGTCCTCGCCGTCGAAGTTGATCGCCTTGCCCCACGGGGTTTGGTAGCGGTCAGTCAGCACACTGGGCACGAACATGTGCAGGTAGTCGCCGTCCGGCCCCAGGTGGTTGTACACGACGTCCAGGATCACGCCCAGCCCGCGCCCGTGCGCCGCGTCGACCAGCCGGCGCAGAGCTTCCGGCCCGCCATACACACTCGCGGGCGCAAATCGATGCGCTCCGTCGTAGCCCCAGTTGCGTTTGCCCGGGAACTCGCAGACCGGCATCAGCTCGATCGCAGACACGCCGAGATCGCGCAACGAGTCGAGCTGCGGCACGATCGCATCGAACGTTCCTTCCGGCGTGTACGTACCGACGTGCAACTCATAGATGACAAGCGGCTCGAGAGCCAGGCCGGTCCATCCCGCGTCGGTCCAGGAGTACGCCGCTGGATCGACGACCTGCGAAGGCCCGTGCACACCCTCAGGCTGGCCGCGTGAGTACGGGTCGGGGTATCCCCATGCCTCGTCGAGTCGGTAGCGGTAGAGCGTCCCTACGCTCGCTTCGACGTCGGCGCGCCAGACGCCGTCGCCGTCGCGCGCCATCGGGTGGCGCACGATGCCCCCCGGTGGGGGATAGATCTCGACCTCTACCGAACGCGCAGCGGGGGCAGAAACGCGGAAGCGGACGCGGTCGCCGTCGATCGGCCGCGCGCCCATGGTGAGACGCCAAGAACTCGCCATGCACTACAAGTGTAGCGAGATTGGGCCATCCTGAGGCGTGACGCCTCTTGTCATTCCGAGCGCAGCGAGGCCTACACGTCCTCCTCGATCTCCTGCCCCTTCGCCAGCCGCTCGATGCC
>JBIOYF010000305.1:0-3114 GCA_044870035.1 Dehalococcoidia bacterium | reverse complement strand
AGCGGCAGTTCGAGGCGCGACTGGCCGGTGCCAGCGTCCTTGTTGACGAAGTCGAGGCGGACGTCCTGCACTTCGCCGATCCCGCCGAACTCGGAGCCCAGCCCGAGTTCGAAGTCGTTCTCGCCGGCTGTCCCCGGCGTGATCTTCAGGCTCAAGATCAGCCCCTCGACCTCGGCGTTCTTCGTCAGGTAGCCTCGCGCGCTGGCGATGGGCTGCTGCGCCTGGCTCGCTGCCGCCAGGTCCTGCGCTTGCGCTGCGGCGCGCGGCGGTTCCAGCTGCGTCAGCACCGCGACCGCGACGAGCACGACGATCCCGAGCACGGCCTCGGCCCGCACCGTGTTCACGAGCGTGCGCTGTAGCCGCTCGATGGGCTGCACTGCCGGCCCCGGCTCGTCGTCCGCGCCGCCCGCGATCTGCAGGCCGGCGACTTCGACGCGCCGCCCCAGCACGAACGCGTTCAGCCCGGCAACGGCGAGCAGCGGTGCCATCAGCGCAAGCTTCGCCACGAGCGACCAGCCGTACGAGTTGCTCCACAAGTCGCTCCACGCCTCGAACTGCACCAGCGCGCTCAGCACGCCGCTCGTCATGATCACGGCGACCGAGGTGGCTGCCACCAGGGAAAAGCGCCGAAACGACTCGGCGGCGAAGAGCGTGCGTGTTGGTCCCTTCAGCTCGTCCAGCCAGCGCGGCATCGCCAGACCAATGTGCACGAGCATGCCGATCCACAGAGCCGCCGCGCCTAGGTGCAGCAGGTCGACCGTCGTCGTCCAGAACGAGCCGCCGCTGGCGGCGGCGTGGCTGACGAGCGACAGCGTCAGCAGCGTCCCGAACGACGCGACGAGCAGCGCGCTCAGCGCTGCGATCTGCCCTCGTCCGCTCTTCGCGCGCGACACGACGACGAGCGAGAGAAGCGCAACGGCGAGCAAGACTTGTCGAGCGATCAGGTAGTGGCCCGAGCGCGTATGGATCAGAAGGTTATCAGCCTTGCTCAGGCCGCCCAGCTTGTCGGCCTGCGAGATAAGCTGGAGCAGGCTGCCCTGCAGCACGAAGAACGCCGCGATCGCCGCCGTCGTGATCAGCACGGTGCGCGAGAGGCCGCGCAGGACCACGCCCGTTTCGGGCGCCAGCCGTCGCGTCGCTGGAAGCACGATGAAGAGCACGTACGCCGTGCCGCCCAGCATCACCGCGCCGCCGAGCAGCACGATCCAGCGCGCGGCCGAATCAAGCGAGGACGGGTTGTTCGAGGGCGCTTGCGCGAGCTTCTGAAGGCTCAGCGGCACCCCGCCTTGCGGCACCTGGCCGCCCGCGCCGAGCACGATGAACGGGAACGATCCCGACCACGTGTGGCCGTCCACCGTTGAGAGGTTGCGCCAGATGACCGTATAGATGCCCGACTTCAGCTCGCTGGGCACGCCGACGCTCATCGACTTGTTGTCCGGGAACTCCGGCGCTGGCAGGCCAACCTGCTTAGCGGCCTGGTCCCACAGCTGGATCGTGCTCACCGAGGGCTCGATCGGCTCGCTAAAGTTGACCGTTATCGATCCGGGCGAGTCGCTGAGTTGGGCGTTCGGCGCCGGGCTTGAGGAGACCTGGACGCCGTGCGCCTGGGCCCGGCTCAGGTTCAACCCAAGCGCGCCCGCAAGCGCCAGCAGAAGCAGCGCCGTGCCAATTAGGAGCCCGGGCCTTACGAAGTGCCGCAAGTTCGTCGAAAACCCCTTGACAACCCTGAGCGAATGCTTAACATTGTGAGTAGTTCTGAACGTCGTTCAGTTGCAGGGAGTGTATACCATGATCAACTCTGTCGCGTCAAAACCCCTCAGCTGGTCCAGCAGCGTGGCGAGCGCCATCGGCGCGGCCGATAAACGCAGGCTGCTGCCGCTGGCCGTCTTGGTGACCGCCGTCACCGGCGTCGTGCTGATGGCCGCGCTCAGCGTCTGGGTGGACGGCCGTTGGACGAACGCGACGGCCGCCGCCGGCATCGGCGCCACCGTTGTCGCCGCTGCCGTGCTGCTCGGTAGCGCGCAGGGCTGGACGAATGGCACACGGACATCGTTGGTCGCGATTGGTACCGGCGTGATCGGTATCGGCGCCCTCGCGCTTGCTGTGCTGACCTACGCCGGCAGTGCGGGCAACGTCGGCGTCTCGACGGGCCCCGGCGCGAGCGCCGCCGAAACGAACGTCGGCGCGGCGCTGTCGCAGCAGACGTCGAACAACGAAATCGTACCGCCGGGCTACTCGCACGACCTCGGCTCGCACCCCACGTTCAGCCAGTTCATGACGATGGATGACGCAACGGTGCTGGCCAACATTCCCGGCGGCGCATTGACGCCGGACGAAGTGCCGATCCTGCGCCAGCAGCTCCAGGCGGACCGCGACGTCGCGCTGAAACACAACACCGTCGACAAGGCGATCGCGGCCGGCTACTTCAACACCACAAACGATGTGCCGTTTATGGGTGCCCACTTCATTAATGCGGGCTACCTGACGGACGGCGTGTTCGACCCGTCTAAGCCGGAGGGTCTGCTCTTCAGCAAGCTGGGCAACCCGGACGGCGACTGGCAGCTCGTTGGCGTGTGGTACCTCATCGTCCCCGGCCAGGGCGGCTCGACGGAGGAAGTCCCGCCTGTCGGCTTCGCAGGCAACCTGGATCTGTGGCACGAGCACCACGGGCTCTGCACGCGAGCCGGCATCATCTCAGAGAACAACACGGCCGAGGGCTGCCGAGCTGATAATGGCGCTTACATCGGCGATCTACGCTGGATGATGCACACCTGGGTCTATCCTGAGAGCGGCGCCGACAACTCGGCCGGCGTGTTCTCCTACTTGAACAACGACCTGTTCGACAAGCAGCAGGGAGCGTTCACCGGCGGATCGGAAGACTTCAGCAGGAACCGGGGACGCCTCCGGGACTAGTGCCCGTAGAGGGCCGCGTATAAACCAAACTGAGGCGTCGAGCGATCGACGCCTCAGTGCTCTTGTCATGGTGGTACAATACTTCCCTACCATGGCCGAACTCATCATCTACACGGTGCCGACCTGCTCGACGTGCGCGCGCGCCGTCAGCGAGCTCGTCGACGAGGGCGTCGAGTTCGAGGAGCGCGACATCCGCAAGGA
>JBIOYF010000304.1:0-2287 GCA_044870035.1 Dehalococcoidia bacterium | reverse complement strand
CCGTCCGCGCAGATAGCCGCATCCACTTTCTAGGTCTTCGACAGGTCGACGATGCGAGCGGGCAGCGGCTCGCTCTTCCCCCTAAGCTCCAACTCCACCGACTTAGAGTTCGGAAAGCGCCCGCCACTCAGTTCGTAGAGGCGTTCCGACATGACGATCTGGCCCGGCTGCGCTTCGGCCTGCAGCCGCGCGGCCGTGTTCACCACATCGCCGATCGCGGTGAAGTCCTTCACATCGCCCGCGCCGACGTTGCCGACGAAGGCATTGCCCCAGTCCAGCCCGACGCCGAGCGCCAGCCAGGGCGCGCCGTCGCGTCCGTAGCCAACGGCTCGAAGCAGCGCCTGCGCAGAGTCGATCATTTTCGAAATGTAGTCCTTCCCCGCAAAGCCGGGGACGAACAACGCCATCACTTCGTCGCCGACGAGCTTGTCGATGACGGCATCACGAGAAGCGAGCTCATGCGTTGCGGCGCGGTAGAAGCGGTTCAGCAACGCGGCCATCTCTTCCGGCGGGCGCGACTCCGACATCGTCGTAAAGCCACGCACGTCGGCGAACAGGACGCCCGTATCGACTTCCGCACCGCCGAGAGGCGCGCGCTCGAAACAGGAGTTGCAGAAGCGCGGGTTCTTGCGGGAGGGGCGGTAGCCGACAAGGCCCAGCACTTTGCCACCCACACCTCGGAAGGGCGCCAGGCAAAGCACGCAGCGGGGCGATGAAGGCGCCATCCTGAGCAAGCGCCGCTCCAGCTTGGCCATCGCCATGCCATCGTGCAAGATGCGGCGCCAGTCCTCGCTGCGTGCTGTGTCGGTGGGAAGCTCCGTCATGGCAGCATGATACGCCCGACGGAGCAGCGTTTCAACAGCGCAAGAACGACCCCGCTACGGCGTGACGCCGGCTTGGACCAGGAGCCGCGCCGCCTGCCGCCCGGCCGCGTCGTCGCCGAAGGCCTCGCTGATCAGGCGCGCCGTCTCGTCGGGGTCGAGCAGCAGCAGCGCCGCGCTGCACCACGTACACGACACGGCGGCGTCGCCGAGCGAGCGCGTGACGATGCGGTCGGTCCCGATGCGCTTGAGGAAGACGAACATACCGGCCTTCTGGCGCACCCCCATGTCGCTATCGACTGCGTCGTTGTAGGCGTTCCAGACGCCGGGGAGCCTGCGCGCGTTCAGCGGCGACGATAGCCCCGCGACCAGCCCTTCGGCGACCTGCTGCTGGCGCCGGATCCGGTCGAAGTCCGTCGAGCCTTCGCGGATGCGCCCGTAGGCAACGGCGTCGTAACCGTTGAGGTGTTGCTTCCCTTGCTCGAAGTACTGCGGTACGACGTTCACGTCGTCGTCGGAGTAGTTGTCCTGCCCGAACGCCGTACGGACGTTGACCGTGACGCCGCCGGCCGCGTCGATGATCTGCGCGGCGCCACGCTGGTCGAAGATGAGATAGTAGTCGACCTTGAGGCCGAGGTTGTGCTCGATCGTCGCGGCGAGGGCGTCGGGCGCGGCCGAGTTGTCGTCGCCGGACCAGTTGTAGACGTAGGCCGTGTTGATGCGATCGTCGCTGTAGCTGCCGTCGGGGTACGGCACCTCCATCATCGAGTCACGCGGGATGCTCAGGATGCCGGCGCGGTTGCGGTCCGGGTCGACGCGCAGCAGCAGGATCGAGTCGGTGCGGGCCGGGCCGCCCTCCTGGGACGGCCGCGCGTCCAGGCCGACGATCATGACGGTGAAGGGCCGGTCGGGCAGGCCGAAGAGGCGCGCCGGCCCAAGCCCGGGGACCGGCACGGAGAGCGAGAGCCCCGCGACGTTCACGGGCTGGAGCAGCGTGGCGAGCCAGAGCACGAGATACACGGCCGCCGCCACCGCGACAGCGATCCGCCAGCGTTTCCTGGGAAGCTCCTCCGGGAGGGACGGCGGAGCGCCCGGAGGTTCGTACACACCGGTGGTGCGCACAAGGGGCGGGGGGCCGCTTGCGCCGATCGCCGGTGGGACGGAGGTGCGCTCTCGCGAGCCGGGCGGGGATTGGCCCATACGAACCCAGGGTACGGAGGGGACGGAGGAGGGGCAAGCGACGCCTCTCGCCAACCCAGGCCACGCTACTTGGCTGCTTGTTCGCTCTTAAGGCGGCTACTGGGGCGTCAGCTCCTGCTCCAACGCGCGGAAGAACTCCTCGCGGGCGGCGCGTTCGGCCCAAGGGGTATGGCCACAGTCCGCCAGCAACACGAAGCGGAAGTCCGCGATCGCGCGCGAAAGCGGCGCGCGCACGCCTTCGGCGGGGTGGGGATCGTGGTCGCCGT
>JBIOYF010000303.1:0-10223 GCA_044870035.1 Dehalococcoidia bacterium | reverse complement strand
CTCTCGGCCTCTCTGACCGGCAGGAACAGATCGCATGTACGGAACGCTCGCACTACAGCAGAAGGCACTGGACGAATACCGGAGGGTCGCGGGCGACGCGCCGATCGACGAGATCCGGAGTCGTGCGGAGTCCTTGCGTGGCTTGCGCGTCCTGCACCTCAGCGTGACAGCCTTCGGCACCGGCGTCGCCGAGCTGCTCAACGCCGCCGTACCGCTCTTCGCCGACGCCGGGCTGGACTGCCAGTGGCAGGTCGTCCGTCCGACCGAAGAGTTCGCGTCGTGCAGCAAGGCGCTCTACCGCTCGCTCGCCGGCAGCAGTCAGGAGTGGTCGGACGAGCTGAGCAAGACCTGGCTGAGCTACAGCGCGATGAACGCCGAGCTGCTCACGGATGCGTTCGACGTCATCATCGTGCACGACCCGCAGCCCGCCGCGATCCGCTCGTTCGCGCCTGAGGCGGCGCGCCGCAACACGCGCTGGGTCTTCCACTCCCATCTCGATCTGTCCGGCGCCGAGACGAGCGCCTGGCACGCGCTCCGTGAGCACATCAATGGCTACGACGCGCTCATCTTCGACGCGGAAACGTTCGTCCACGGAGACATGCCGGACGTGCCGCTCACGATCATCCCGCCGGCCATCGATCCACTCGGGCCGCGCAACATGGAGCTGCCGCCCGACACGGTCGAAGACGTCCTGCGGCGCTACAGCATCGATCCGCAGCGGCCACTCATCTCTCAGCTCTCGCCTTGCGATCCTGGCTGCGACTTCCTCGGCTGCATAGACGTCTACGATCGCGTCGCGGCTCAGACGCCGGGCGTGCAGATGGCGATCATCGCGACGAATCCACCTGAGGACCCGGCCAGCATCGAGCACTTCGACGCGGCAGTACGTCGATCTGCGGACTACGACGATGTGCATATCCTGCGCGGTCCGAACGAGGTCGGCAACGTCGAGATGAACGCCTTCCAACGCGCATCAAGCGTCGTCATGCAGAAGGGCCTGCGCAAAGGGTTCGGCCTCTGGATCTCCGACGCGCAGTGGAAGGAGCGTCCTGTGGTCACCGCGAACGACGGTGGCCTGAGCCATCAGGTGATCGACGGCGAGACGGGCCTGCTCGCCGGAACCGTCGATGAGTTCGCCGAGCGCATCACACGATTGCTGCGCGAACCCGCCCTGGCGCGCCGCCTCGGCGAAGCGGGGCACCGCCACGTGCGAGAGCATTTTCTCCTGCCGCGCTTCATCATCGATGAGCTGCGGCTGCTCGGTCAGCTAGCCGAGGCGCGGCGTTAGCCTCGATGCTCGGGTCCGTACCGCTCAGTCCCAAATCGCTCGACGACTACCGTCCCGTGATCGGCGACGAACGCGTCGATGAGATCCACCGGCTGGCCAGCGACCTGGCCGGCGCGCGTGTGCTGCACATCAACGCGACGTCGTTCGGCGGCGGCGTGGCTGAGATCCTCTCCACGCTCGTCCCGCTCATGATCGACGCGGGCCTCCAGGCCGACTGGCAGGTGATCCGCGGCACCGACGAGTTCTATAACGTCACCAAGGCGATGCATAACAGCCTGCAGGGCATGTTCATCGACTGGACGCCGGAGATGCGCGACATCTGGCTCCGCCAGAACGCCGCCAACGCAGAGCTCTTCGACGAGCGCTACGACTTCGTCGTCATCCACGATCCGCAGCCGGCCGGCCTGCGCGCCTGCATCCGTGAGCGCGACGCGAAACTGGCCGACGGCTACTGGACCTGGCGCTGCCACATCGACCTCACCGATACGCAGGTGCAGATCTGGGAGCTGCTCAAGCCCTACATCGCTCAGTTCGACGGCGCCATCTTTACCGCCGCGGAGTACATCAAGGACGACCTTCAGGGCCCGAAACGCTTCGTCGTCCCGCCCGCGATCGATCCGCTCAGCGCGAAGAACGCCGAGCTCCCGATCGAGACGAGCCACCAGATCCTGCACCGCTACGGCATCGATCACAAACGCCCTTTCGTCACGCAGATCTCTCGCTTCGACCCGTGGAAAGACCCGCTCGGCGTGATCGAGGTGTACCGTATGGTGAAGCGAGAGTTCCCAGAGTTGCAGCTCCTGCTCATCGCATCAATGGCGCACGACGACCCAGAAGGCTGGGCCTGGTACGAAAAGACCGTGCGCCGCGCGGGAGAGGACTTCGATATCCACATCCTGTCCAACCTCAACGGCGTCGGCAATCTGGAGGTGAACGCGTTCCAGCGCACGGCCCGGATCGTCATCCAGAAGTCCGTCCGCGAAGGCTTCGGCCTCGTCGTCTCCGAGGCGCTCTGGAAGCAGCGACCTGTCGTCGCCGGCCGCGTCGGCGGAATTCCGCTCCAACTGATCGATGGCGAAACGGGCTTCCTCGTCAGCACAACGGAAGAGTGCGCCGAACGCGTCGCCGATCTCATGCGCGACCCCGCGCTCGCCGACCGCATGGGCGCGACCGGCCGCGAATTCGTGCGCGAGCACTTCCTGATCACGCGTTACCTGCGTGACTACCTGCGCATCTTCCGCCAGCTCGCCGGCCTGGACCCGTCCGCCGAGCTGGCAAGCGGCGAAAAGGAGGGCCGCTCCAAGTGAAGGGCGTCATCACAATGATCCTCGCCGGCGGCCAGGGCGACCGGCTGAGCGTGCTGTCCGAGGAGCGCGCCAAGCCTGCGGTGATCTTCGCCGGACGCTACCGCATTATCGATTTCGCGCTCAGCAACTGCGTCAACTCCGGCATCACTAGAGTCGGCGTGTTGACGCAGTACCGGCCGCGATCGCTGAACGACCACATCGGCATCGGGCGTCCGTGGGACCTCGACCGCGCCGGCGGCGGCGTCTCGCTCCTCCAGCCCTACCTCGGCCGCGAAGCATCCGACTGGTACAGCGGCACCGCCGACGCGGTCTACCAGAACCTCTACTACGTGGATGAGTCGAAGGCCGATCTCGTCCTGCTGCTCGCCGGCGATCACGTCTATAAGATGGCCTACGACGACTTGATCGCCTACCACCGCGCTCAACAGGCGGACGTGACGATCCCTATGTACGCTGTCCCCTGGGAGGACGCGCCACGCTTCGGAACGCTCTTTCTGGATGACGCGGGCCGCGTCACCGCGTTCGATGAGAAGCCACAGCACCCACGCTCAAACCTCATCTCCATGGGCATCTATCTCTTCAACAAGAACGTTCTCATAGAATCGCTCGTTCGCGACGCCGAGAACGACGACAGCGAGCACGACTTTGGCCGCAACGTGGTGCCGATGCTGGTCGCGGACAGCGCGAAGCGCGTCGCCGGCTATCGCTTCATGGACTACTGGCGGGACGTCGGCACGATCGAGTCCTACTACCAGGCCAACATGGACCTGCTGGAAGACCTGCCGGAGCTGAACCTCTACGATCCGGAGAGCCGCATTCGCACTCGCGTCACCGGCTACCCACCCGCCAAGATCGGGCGGAACGCCATGGTGCGCCGGTCTCTGATCGAGCTGGGCTGCATCATCAACGGCCGCGTCGAACACTCGGTGCTCTCGCCTGGCGTCTACGTAGAGGAAGGCGCCATCGTCCGCGACTCGATCATCTTCGACGACACGCGCATTGAAGCGGGCGCTGTGATCGACCGCTCAATAATCGACAAGGAAGTGATCATCGGCCGCAACTGCGAGATCGGCCACGGAGACGACTGGTCCGCGAACCAGGAACGGCCCGACATCGTGTCCTGCGGCATCACCATCGTCGGCAAGCGAGCTCGCGTGCCGGACGGCATCCGGGTCGGCCGGAACTGCGTCATCGGGCCGGGAGTTGCCGTCCCGCACGACCCGGGCGAATACATTCGCAGCGGCACCACATTCCGTGGCGAGCAGCGCATCCCATCGCTGACGGTCTAAGCCAACCTATGCCTGACAAAGACGTCTATCTCATCCTGGCGTTCCACGCCCATGAGCCGTGGTGGGACCTGCCGTCGCATATCCTCTCTTCGATCGACGATGAAGAGCTGCGCGACTCCGTCTCCGCCGAGAACTGGGTGCGGAAGCGCGCGCAAGCCAACCGCGACGTCTACAAGCAGTTGATCAAGCTCGCCGATCAGCTCGGCGCGCCGATGTGCCTGGAAGCGACAAACGAGCTGCTCATGCAGATCGATGAGTTCATGCCTGACACGTTCGAGGTGCTCAAGGGCGCCTTCGCAGAAGGTTCGCTCTACCCGATCTACGGCGGCGCCCATCACGCGCACTGCTCGCTACTCACGGTCGATGAGCTAGCCGATGAGCTGCGCCTCAACCAGGAGTTCCTTCACGATGTCCTGCGCGTGCCGCAGCCCAAGTACAAGGGCGCCTTCCCGATGGAGGGCTCCGTCGACGCGCGCAAGCTGGAAGCGTTCAGCCGCGCCGGCATCGACTATCTCGTCTTCCCGGACCTTAGCCCGCGCAAGGCGCATTACCGCTTCGACCGGCCCGCCAACCCGCCGTACGAGCCGTTCGCGCTCGATCGAGGGCTGATCGGCTTGCCTCGGCACTTCAACGTCTCCCAGGACATCTGGCGGCCGATCACGCGCTGGAAGCCGGAGGGCCTCCGGCTGCAGGGCTACATCCTCGGCCTCTACCCGGTGTTCGACGAGGAGTACCGCGAACAGCGGCTCGTCCCGTTCCCGATCCCGCGCAGCGAAGCGATCGACGATTATCGCCGCGTCCTCGAACGCGCGATCGACGAGGCGCCGGACGGCGGGCTGCTGCTCTACATCCAGGACCTGGAGCTGATGGACTACGGCGACGAGGCGCTCGAGATCCTCAGCGAGGCGATCCCCGCCGTTCACCCGCCCGGCGCCCGTCTGCACATCGTCAGCCCGGACGACTACATCGATCGCGCCGGCATCCGCACACGCGACCTTCCCCGCCTGCGCTTCTTCCAGATCTCCTGGGCGCCGGAGATCCGCCCCGTTTTGCGGGCCGACGGCCACTACCCGCCGCTCGACGCCGGCCTAATCGACGGCGTCGACCTCTCACTGGAAGCCTTCCGCCGCTGGCCGTTCATCTTCTGGGAGTGGGGCCGCTGGCACGTCGAGGTGTTCAACTCGCTCCTCCGCTCGTTCGGCCACGCACTGGTTGTTCCACTCTCCTCGTGCCAGTGGTGGGAGCAAGGCTACAAGGCGCAACGCCTCACCACAGACGAACGTCTTGCGCTCTACAGCCGGACGATGAAGCAGGCCGACAACTGGGGCTGGCAGCCCGACGAAGAGCGCCAGAAGCGCCCCTACCTCTACGGCCTCGCCATCATCGATCTGCTCCTCGCAGAGCTGAAGAGCCATGCGAACGTTACCGAGACGTTCGCGCCGCTCGACTCGCGTTCGCTCGACGGGCTCCTCTGGCTGCTCGAGCCGTTCATCGGCGTCCGCGTCGACTACCTCCGCAAGGGCATCGAGGAGCTCGGGCCGCGCGCGGGCGAGCATGCCGGCTGGGCGCACAAGCACGTCGCTCGCGCCGAAGACCACCGTCGCGCCGCCTCAGCCGCGCTTGAGCGCGCCCGTGCCGCAAACGAGACGCTAGCACGGTCCGAAAGGCCATACAGCGCGAACACGATCGGCAGCCTGCTTAGCGCGCTGCGCGACCACTGTCGCCAGGTCTTTCTCGCTACGGACTGCATCCAGCGCGCCTGGGCCAGCGTCGGCGATACCGACGCCATGGTGGTCGAGATGTACCGCTACCTCTACGACCTTTACCCGCCGCTCCTGCCCGCCAAGCTCCGCGAGCTCGCGCCTGCTGAGGAGCTTGCGCTGGTCGAAGACCCACCGCTGCTCTAAGTTGACATCACCCGCCACGCCGATATGATTCCAGGAAACGACCAGACTCGTGGGACGGGCTTCAGCCTGTCGTTTGGAGGAGATCATGCGTGACATAGCGTTACGCGCTCTGGACAGCGCGCGCAGCAAAGGTGCGGACTACGCTGATGTGCGCGTCCTGCGCCAGACGGCCGAGTCGGTAACGGTCCGGCTGCAGAACGTCGAAAGCCTCACCTACGACGAGTCGCTCGGCTTCGGCGTACGCGTGCTCGTCGGCGGCTACTGGGGCTTCGCCAGCAGCCACAAAATGACGTTGGACGAAGCCGACCGCGTCGCGGCCGAAGCGGTGCGCATCGCGCGCGCCTCCGCCACCGTCCGTGGCAGACCCGCCGATATCGGCGCGCCGATGGCGATCAAGGACAGCTACGCCACGCCCGTCCAAAAGGATCCCTTCGCTGTCTCGCTGGACGACAAGATCGCGCCGCTTCTGCGCGCGACCGAGACGATGATGGGCGTCTCGAACATCGTCATGGCAGAGGCGAACAGCTATTGCCAGCGCGATGAGAAGGTCTTCGTCAGCACCGAGGGCAGCGAGATCGAGCAGACGCTTTTCGAGACCGGCTGCGGCATCGAAGCGACGGCCGTCGACGAAGGCGAGGTGCAGCGCCGCTCCTACCCGAACAGCGTCGGCCGCCACCAGGGCACGGAAGGCTGGGAGTTCGTCGAGCGCTGGGATATGCCGGGCAACGCGCTGCGTGTAGCCGAGGACGCGGCCGCGCTCTTACGCGCTAAGCCCTGTCCTTCCGGTGTCACGACGATCATTCTGGATGGCAGCCAGGTCGCGCTCCAGATCCACGAGTCCTGCGGCCACGCCATTGAGCTGGACCGCGTCCTCGGCACGGAAGCCGCCTTCGCCGGGACGAGCTTTCTCACCACCGACAAGCTGGGCAGCTTCATGTACGGCTCGCCGTCGGTGAACATTACGGCAGACGCGACGATCCCGGGAGGACTCGGCACCTTCGGCTACGACGACGAAGGCGTCCCGGCACACTCGGTGCCGGTCGTCCGTGAAGGACTGTTCGTCGGCTACCTGACGTCACGAGAGAGCGCGTCGGCGCTCGGCCAGACGAGCAATGGCGCCATGCGCGCGTCGGGCTGGAACCGCCTGCCGCTCATCCGGATGACCAACGTCAGCCTCGATCCGGGCACTTGGACGCTGGACGACATGATCGCCGACACCAAGGACGGCATCTATATGGAAACGAACCGCAGTTGGAGCATCGACGACAGGCGGCTTAACTTCCAGTTCGGCACGGAGATCGGCCGCGAGATCAAGAACGGCAAGCTCGGCGATCTGGTCAAGAACGCCACCTACACGGGCATCACCCCGCAGTTCTGGGGCTCCTGCGATGCAGTCGGCAACCGCGACACATGGGTCGTCTGGGGTACGCCAAACTGCGGCAAGGGCCAGCCCGAGCAGGTGGCCCATACCGGCCACGGCGCGGCCCCGGCCCGCTTCCAGAACGTTCAAGTCGGCATCATGCGGTAGCCCGCCCTCTTGACAACGGTCTGACCTGGCGATAACATATCAGACGGCAGACCAATGGTCAGACGAAAACCAGAGTATCAAATCGAGGGTTCGCCCAGGGAGGCCGCGCCCGAGGAGTCCAGCGTGTATGCCCGCGGCCAGACGGTGATCCCAAAAACGATCCGCGATGCCGCGGCCATTGAGTATGGAATGCGCCTCCATTGGGAGGTGCACGAGGGGGTGATCAGTGTGACGCCTATACCGAAGGACCCCGTTGGTGCCCTGCGTGGAATCCTGAAGGGCAAGGGACCGACGTTCGAAGAATTCCTGGCGGACCGAAACGCTGAGCGTCAGCGCGAGCGTGAGCTCGAGGCGGGCGAGGAGCGCCGGTGGCGTACGTACTCGACACGTCGGCGTTAGTTACCTTTTTCAAAGACGAGCCGCGGGCCAGCCAGGTTGAGGTTGTCCTCCGTCAACCCTCCAGTTTCCTGCTGCCCTTCATGGTCATAATGGAGCTTCAATACGTACTTGCCCGAACGTTCACCCGGCCGCAGGTTGACCAGATCATCAGCACACTACGGGCGAGCGGAGCGCCGATCATCGAGTCGCATCCCGCTTGGGGCGCGGCAGCCGCGCGCCTCAAGGCCCGCGGTGGTCTCTCGCTCGCCGACGCTTGGATCGCCTCGCTGGCGCTCATGCATGACGCCGACCTCGTGCACAAGAACCCCGAGTTCGACGCCGTACCCGGGCTGAAGGCCCTGCGTCTTGCCCGGCCGCCGAAGCGCTAGCTCAACTCCCTCACCAGGTCCATCACCCGCCCCAGCGTTTCCAGCCGTTCTTGCAGCGTACGACCGTCCGGTTCGACGCGCAGCGTCGTCACGCCGGCGTCACGATGCGTCCGGATGCGATCGCGGACCATCGACTCCGTTCCGAGCAAGTTGGCCTGAATCACCATCTCGTCCGGCACGAGCGCGGCCGCATCGTCGCGCTTGCCGTCGAGCCAGAGCGCTTGCGATCGAGCGGCAACGTCTTCGTAGCCGGCGCGCCGGAACGCTGCGTTATAGAAGTTGTGTTCCCGCGATCCCATCGCGCCTAGCGTGAACGCGATCCCCGGCCGCCGGCGCGCGATCAGGGCGTCCACGTCGTCTGAGAACGACACAACACCTCCGGCCTGCAGATCGATGTCCTCGAAGCGCCGCCCTGCCTTCTCCGCACCGCGCCGGATGTGATCGAAGAAGACGTCGGCGTGCTCCGGCATGAACGACGTGCCGAGCCAGCCGTCCGCCAGCTCGCCCGTCATCTCGAGGCTCTTCGGACTGAGCGTCGCCAGATAGACCGGTACCGGCGCCGGGACCGGCGCCGCGCTTCGGAGAGCCTTGCCTTCGCCGCCGGGCCTGGGCAGCTCGTACACCTCACCTTTGTAGGAAACGCGCTCGCCTGCTGTGACGATGCGAACGATATCGATGATCTCGCGCATACGCTGCAGCGGCCGCCGGAACGGCAGCCCGTGCCAGCCTTCGATCACCTGCGGGCCGCTCGTGCCGAGCCCCAAGATGAAGCGGTCGTGCGAGATCGACGCGAGCGTCATCGCGGTCATCGCCACCAGCGCGGGCGTTCGCGTGCCCGCCTGCATGATCCCGGAGCCCAGCCGCAACGTCGAAGTCTTACCGGCTAGGAACGCCAGCGGCGTCGCTGCGTCGTGTCCCCAGGACTCGGCGGACCAGGCGCACCACACGCCGAGACGCTCCGCCTCGGCTGCGAACGTTGCTGTGTCGTCCCAGTTGTTGTCCCGAGCGGCGCCGACAGAGATCGATACCCGCATGACAGCCTCCTCCGAGCGTGCTGCTACAAACCGCACGATAGCTCAAGATGAGCGGTCTCCGCTATCATGCCCCTCGTGGAGCGAGAACACTTCGAGGGGCTCGTGCGCCGTGCACTCGATACGCTGCCGGACGAGATCGCGCAGCGCCTCGACAACGTCGACGTTGAGGTGCAGGACTGGCCCACCGGCACCCAGCTTGCCGCGGCCGGCGTCCCGCCCGGCGCAACGCTCCTCGGCCTCTACCAGGGCATCCCGCTCACCAAGCGGACCTCTGGCTACAACCTCGTCGCGCCCGACCGCATCACGATCTACCAGGGGCCGCTCGAGCGCATCGCGCGTAACGACGACGATCTCGTGGAGCGCGTGCGAGGTGTCGTCGTGCACGAAGTGGCGCACCATTTCGGCATCAGCGACGCACGGCTCAACGAGATTGAGGCCGAGCGGCGGAACGCGCGGTAGTGGCCGATGGTGCGAGCGATCGACGTCCACATCCACCCTCCGGCGCCCGGCTACGCTGTCCCGACGGACGCGCCCGAAACGAAGGAGTACTTCCGCTCTTCGTTGGGCCACGCCACGCCCGAGGAGATGGCCCGGCACTACGCCGAGCTCGATTGCGTCGGCGTACTTTTCCACAGCGACGCGGAAACGGCGACGGGCGCGCCGCCCGTGCCGAACGACTACATCGCGTCGCTCGTTGAGAAGTACCCGAAGCAGTTCATCGGCTTCGGCTCCGTCGACCCGTGGAAGGGCAAGGCCGCGGTGGCAGAGGTCGAGCGGTGCGCGAAGGAGCTCGGCCTGCGCGGGCTGAAGTTTCATCCGCAGCAGCAAGCGTTCTATCCGAACGACCAGCGCTTCTATCCACTGTGGAACGCCGCGCAATCGCTGGGACTGATAGCGCTGTTCCACACCGGAACGACGGGCGTCGGCGCTGGGCGGCCCGGTGGCGGCGGCGTCAAGCTCAAGTACGCGCGGCCCATTCCCTACATCGATGACGTCGCAGCGGACTTCCCGGAGCTGACGATCATCATGGCGCACCCGAGCTTTCCCTGGCAGGACGAACAGCTCGCGATGCTCGTCCACAAGCCGAACGTCTACATGGACCT
>JBIOYF010000302.1:0-16305 GCA_044870035.1 Dehalococcoidia bacterium | reverse complement strand
CGAATGACTACAACCCCGGGCAGGAAGACCTAGAAGGCGATGGTCTCGGCGACGCCTGCGATGATGAGGCAGATGGCGACGGCTGTCCGAACGTCGACGAGGAGCAGACGGCGGCCGGCAGCGAACTTTCCGGCGGCCGGCGCGACCCGCTCAACCCGGCCGACTACTTCAACCCAACGCACGATGGGCTCAACCGCGTCGATGACATCTTGCTCGTCGTGCAAGCGTACTATCACGACGACAACGACGGGAACCCCGGGCTGCCGCCGTACGCGGCGGGCTACAGCCCGGACACTGACCGGACGCTCGTTGGCCCAAACCTGTGGAACTTGGGGCCGCCCAACGGGCTGCAGCGCGTCGATGACATTCTGAACCAGGTGAAGCAGTACTTCCACGACTGTAGCTAGCTAGTCAGCGCATCAGCTATCAGCCAGTCAGCAAGGGGCGGCCATGTGGCCGCCCCTACGTCTTGTCGTGCCGCACGCCGATCGCCCCCTCCGTCCGCAACGCCTCTATGTCCTCCCAGGTGTACCCCGCCTCCAGCAGCACCTCCTCGGTGTGCTGGCCCAGCTCCGGAGCCGCGCCGCGCAGCTCGACGGGCGTCTTGCTCAGCCCGACCGGCGTCGGGACCATGCGGATCGGCGGACCGTCCTGGCGTGCCACGTCGACGAGATAGTTGTTGGCGCGCACCTGCGGGTCGTCCGCCAGGTCGCTGTAGTCGTTCACCGGCGCCGCGAAGACGCCCCGTTCGTTCAGGACACGTACCCACTCCGCAGCCGGGCGTTTGGCGAAGGCACCATCGAGAATCTCGATGAGCTGGGCGGCGTTCGTCAGGACGCGGTCGCGGTAGTGCAGGAAGCGCTCATCGCGCTCCAGCTCCGGCCGCCCGATTAGCTCGCATGTTTCTGGCCAGCCGCGGTTGAGCAGCATGGCGAGCGCGAACCACTTGCCGTCGCTGCCTTTGTAGACGTTCCAGAACGGCGAGTTGCCGCCGCGCGGGAAGCGCGGCTGGAGCGTTTCCGACAGCATGTAGCCGGTGATGTTGAACGACTGGAGCGCCATCACGCTCCCCAGCAGCGAGACATCGACCTGCTGGCCCTCGCCGGTGCGCTCGCGGTGGAGGAGCGCGGCCAGAATGCCGAAGGCGGCCAGGATGCCACCCGTCTGGTCGGCCAGGGGGACGCCGGCGGGCTTTGGGAAGCCGTCGGGCTCGCCGGTGACCGACATCAGCCCGCCACGAGCCTGGCCCAGGATATCGAAGGAGCCCTGCTGGGCGTCCGGGCCGCTCGGGCCGTAGCCGGAGGCGCAGGCGTAAATGATGCCGGGGTTGGCCTTCGACAGCACGTCGTAGCCGATACCGAGGCGCTCGCAGACGCCCGGGCGGAAGTTGGTCAGGAAGACGTCAGCTTCGCGCGCAAGGCGAAGGAAGACGTCCAGCCCCTTCGGGTGCTTCAGGTCGAGCGCGATGGAGCGCTTCCCCCGATTGAGCGCGTGGAAGTAGGCGCTCAGGTTGCCGGCCTTCTCGATGCGCCAGAGGCTCCGGCCCGGGTCGCCGGCCGGCTCCTCGATCTTGATCACGTCTGCCCCCAGGTCCGCCAGCATCGCGGACGCGGACGTGCCCTGCTGCCAGATAGTCATATCCAGGACGCGGATGCCTTGTAGCGCGGCGGGCATGAGATCGGCTCCTTATACCAAAAAACGCTCAGGGCCAGAAATATCCCTGAGGGCGAAACGCCACCGAACGGAGCAGCGTTATCTAATGTGAAGCTAGTATTTCACGGAGGCCTACCCGCATGACACGGATCGATCTGTCGACTGGCCTGTATATCAAAGAGGACTTCGAGCGGCAGCTCGTCCTCGAGCTGCGAGTCGCTGCCGTCCAGCAGGCGCCCCTTGCGGTGCTGGCCGTGGTGCCGCAGCACCTCCCCGGCGAAGGTGTGGCCGAGATCATCCGAACGGCCGCGAACTGCGTCCGCGAGCTGGTGCGTGATGACGACGTAGCCGGCCATCTGGATGAAGATATCCTGGCCGTGGGACTCGTCAACTGCGACCGAACGAGTGCCGACGTGCTGGCGTTCCGGCTCCAGAGCGACCTGCGGCTGCGCAGCCACCACCTGCGCTACACGAACTGGGAGATCGGCGTGGCCTGTTTGCCCGAGGACGGCCGGACTGCGGACGAACTGCTCGCTGCCGCGATCGACGCGGCGCGGAACAGGCGCAGGCGCATGGCTTCGACGGCGCCGGCCTACGCGCTGACCATCCCGCCCGCGCTGGGCGAGTACGGCAAAGCGTAAACATCGTTCCTCCTCTGTGGTCGCAGGGCCGCCTATTCGGCGGCCTTTGCGTTGCTAGTCGATGGTTTGACCCCTAACGCGCCGGTGCCCTACAACTAAGAGGACCGCCATGACTGCACCCCGCCGCGTCGTCGTCACAGGACTGGGCCTCGTTACGCCGGTCGGCAACGACGTTGAGACGGCCTGGCAGAACCTGCTTTCCGGCCGCAACGGCATCACGCGCATCACGCTCTTCGATACCGCAAAGCAGGTGGTCAAGATCGCGGGTGAGGTGAAGGACTTCGACCCGCAGCAGTACATGGACTTCAAGATGGCGCGCCGCTCGGGGCGGTTCGCGCAGCTGGCGGTGGCGGCCAGCAAGCAGGCGCTCTGCATGGCGAAGCTGGAGGTCGACGAGGCGAACCGGGACGAGATCGGCGTGATCGTGGCGTCGTCCGGCGGCCCGTTCGAGATGGGGAAGCAGCAGCAGGTGATCGAGGAGCGGGGGGCTGGGAAGGTGGACCCGCTGCTCATACCGCGGCTGGGCGGATACATGGCCGCGGCGCGAGTGGGGCGGGTACTGGGTGTGCGCGGGCCGAACAGCACGATCAACTCGGCGTGTGCCTCGGGGACGGACGCGCTGGGTCAGGCGCTGAACATGATCCAATCGGGCGCGACCGATGTGCTGCTGGCGGGCGCGGCGGAAGCGATCGTGACGCCGGTCGGCGTGGCCGCGATGGCCGTTCTGGGTGCGCTGACGAAGGACTGGAACGACGACCCGGAGCACGCCTCGCGGCCGTTCGATGCGAAGCGGTCGGGGTTCGTGCTGGGCGAAGGCGCGGGCATGCTGGTGCTCGAGACGGAGGAGCACGCGCTCGAGCGCGGCGCACCGATCCTGTGCGAGTTCGCCGGCGCGGGCTGGTCGTTCGACGCGGCGGACGACACGGCGCCGGACGCCGAGGGCCAGTCGCTGGCGATGCTGCGGGCGCTGAAGTCGGCCGGGGTGAAGCCCGAAGAAGTGAGCTACATCAACGCGCACGGCACCTCGACGCCGCTGAACGACAAGGCGGAGACGGCGGCGATCAAGCTGGCGCTGGGCGAGGACGTGGCGCGGCGGGTGCCGATCAGCTCGATCAAGTCGATGATCGGGCACTCCGGCGCGGGCGCGGGCGGCGTCGAGGGCGTGGTGGCCGCGCTGACGATCCGCGACAACGTGCTGCCGCCGACGATCAACTACGAGTTCCCGGACCCCGACTGCGACCTGGACTACGTGCCGAACGAGGCGCGCAAGCACGAGGTGGACGTGGTGCTCTCGAACAGCTTCGGGCTGGGCGGGCAGAACGCGACGCTGGTGCTGCGGCGCTACCGGGCGTAGTCGCTGGTCGCTGGTACGGCCTTTCATCGTCGGATTGTTTACCACTTTTCGAAAAAATACCTGGTCCTTTCGTATCTGGGAGGCGCGATTTTGCGCGCGTCATCTTGATCGTTCTTGGGTCGATTCGCGCTGCCCGGTGATTTCGTTTGGCAATATCGCTGTTTTCCGGTGTAAGCAATTTACCCGGCCTTCCGTTTCGCAGCGCGGATGCGACTCCATAGCGGATCGTACGCTGGGGGCGGAAAAGCGCAAAACGGGTGGTGGCACAATCTTGATGCGGGAGGCGAGCAGTGAGAAAGGGGAGCTGGGCCGGCCTCTCGACCGGGCGCCGGGCGCAGCCGCAGCTTGACCCCCGACTCCGGGCGTCGTAGGGTCTGGGCATGCCCTTGAGTCGAATGGCCTTGCTCGCGCTGGCGGGCGCCTTCGGGGGCGCGCTGGTGGTCGCCGCCGCGCTGCTCGGCTCGGCGCCCGCGGGGGCGCTGCCGCCGTCCGGCACGGACACGCTGGGCGTGGTCGCGTCGGTCCACGTGACGTCGCGGGCCGGGACGGAGACGTTCCCGCTGAACGGCACGTTGACGCTCGTCCGCGAAGACCCGCACATGGATGGCGGGGTGGAGGTGGAGGACGCGGAGATCACGTCGATGCTGGTTATGGGCTTCAGCCTGGCGGGGCCGGTCACGGTGAACGAGAGCTTCGCGCCATCGACGGGCGAGATACGCAGCAACCTGCCGGGCTACGAGTACCCCGCGTCGAGCCATTTCGACGTGTATACGACGATCATGGCGCCGAGCAGCCCGGTGGGCTTCGTGTCAGTACACAACAACGCTCCGCTGCGCTTCACGGCGACGGATGACATCACGGCTTGGCCGCCCTACGGGGTAAGCTTCCAGCTCGAGACGCCGTACAACGTCGATGACGACGGCGACGGCCAGATCGATGAGGACTCGGCGGACGACGACGGCGACCGTCTGGTGGACGAGGACCGGCCGGGCGCCGACCCAGGCGTCCCCCAGGCGGGGACCTGCGGTAACAATCCGGACTGCGACGTTTTGGAGGGCGAGGATCCGCCGGTCGATTTGTGCCCGGCGGCTGTGGAGGGGACCGAGACGACGTGCGACAACGACTCGGACGGGCAGATCGACGAAGACCCCGACTGCATCCCGTTCTTTAGCCCGGGCCAGTTGAGCTACCCGGCGGGCGTCTGCCTGCGCGAAGCGACGATCACGCTCGTCGATCCGGCGACGATCACGCCGATTCCGTCGCCGACGGTGGCGACGACGCCGACGCGGACGCCGCGCCCGCCAACGTCGACGCCGACGTCAACTCGAACGCCTACGCCGCTGGTGACGCCGACGGCGACGCCGGGACTGGCGGGCGATGCGGACTGCAACGGCGCCGTAAACGCGATCGATTCGGCGCTGATCCTGCAGCTGGTTGCGAGACTGCTCGGGTCGCTGGCGTGCGGGCCGGCAGCGGACGCGAACGGCGATGGGCAGGTGAACGCGATCGATTCGGCGCTCATTCTGCAGTTCGTCGCGGGGCTGCTCGGTCGCCTGCCGCCGTAGACTGCACGTTTACTTGACTCTGCGTTATCCGGTCAGTAGGCTCTAGGAGCGTGTCCCTGGTGGGGGTGCGCTCCCTGGGGGAGTGAAAGGAGCCTTGTCGCGTGGCGCGAAGACGCTTTGTTCCCTTGACTTCCCTCGGCCTAGCGCTGCTCGCCTCCCTGATTACAATCACTCTCGTTACTCTCTCTCGTTCGGCGAGCGCGCTGCCGCCTGCCGGGACGGATACGTTTGGAGTAAACGCGGAGGTATCGATAACGAGCCGGCTGGGTTCGGAGATGATCTCGTTCACCGGAACGGTGACCATCGACCGGGAAGCGCCGCACGTCGAGAGCGGCGTAGAAGTCGAGGACATGGCGATCACGACGCTCGACCTAGACGGCCTGAGCGCGACCGGTTTCGTCGGCATCTCGCAGAGCCCGACCAGGCCCTCGACGGGGGAGCTGCGGAGTCAGCAGCCGGGGGAGCAGTTCCCGGCCTCCAGCTTCTTCGACGTCTTCGTCGATGCGGCAATCCCGGCCAGCGGCTCGAATTCTTCTCCGATTGTCCACAATGAGGACGCCCTGCACCTGGTACCGCTGTCCGGTGGGAGCGAGACGGAGCTCGACGCCTGGCCGCCGTTCGGCGTGAAGTATGGCGCTGACTACGGCACCGATCCGGACTCCTGTATTCACATGCTGCGCAACGTACCTGACCCGCGCAGTACCGACGCGTGGCTGCCGGCGCAGATCTGCGTGACCAACGTGACGCTAACGCTGGGTCCGCCACCGACGCCAACACCGACGTTCACACCCTGTCCCGGCACCTGCCCGCCGACGGCCACGTCGACTCCCGGGCCGGTGACGCCGACGCGCACGCCGCGGCCGACGAACACGCCGACGATCACACCGACTCCGTTCGGACCGGAGAACCCGACGTACTCCGTGGCTAAAGGTGACCCTTCCGGTCTCCACCCGGCGGCGCTGCTGCAACTGGACATAGGAGGTCCGCCTCCGCCCGTCAACGTATCGGGTAACGACGACTTTGCGGACGCGTTCCAGATCCCTGCGCTGCCGTTCGCCAGCCTGCAGAGCACCGCCGGCTTTACCACCGAGACGGGCGAGCCGCTGAACCCATCGACGCCGCCCGACGGAGAATGCATCAGCTTCGAGCCGCATGCGAAGGGCGCGACAGCTTGGTACCGCTTCACAGCGCCTTCCAGCGGGCAGATACACCTCGATACCGGCGGAGCCACATTCGACACGGTATTGGCCGCGTACACCGGCAGCGCCGTGAACTCGCTGACGCCGCTCGTGTGTAACGATGACCGCGGCGGCGACTTCCAGTCGGCGATGGACCTGAACGTGACCGGCGGCACCGTCTACTATGTCCAGGCAGGCGGGTTCGACGCGGATCAAGGCACGTTGCGGCTCAACGTCGGCAGCGTGGGAGGGGCGGGTGCCGGTAGCAGCGGCGTTTTGGTGGCCGTCACGTGCAGCGCGCTGGGACTTTCTGGTGATGGGTGCGATAGCGGGGCGGACGGCGACCAGGACGACGTCGACGCGCTCTCGTATGGGGCGGACACGCAGTCGGACGAGGACCCGGTCGCGTTTTCGGTGGCGCCGGGGAGTCTGGGTGTCGCGGCCAGCGGTGTCGCCGCGCAGGCGGCGTGTTCGCCGCCGGAGCCGCAGGCCGACGAGTTCACGAGCGCCCGGAACGGCACGAACAGCATCGTGCTCGATGGCGATGGCCAGGGCTCAGGCTGTCCCGGCGGCTTCGGACTGGGGCTGACGGAGCGGCCAACGTCAGACAATCTAGACGCGCTGGATGGCCATCCGCCGCTGTTCGTCGACACTGATACCGACGGCCTGCTCGATAACCCGATCTACTTCTCGCTGGCGCCGGGCTCGCCTTCGTTGGTGCCGGGAGGATTCAGCCCTGCGGATATCCTCTGGACGATTGGATTCTCGCCGGGGCTCTACGCGTCGGCGGTGCAGCTGGGTCTGCAGCCGGGAGACGATGTCGACGGGCTCTGTCTAATCGATGTCGGGACTGAGCAGGCGCGCTACGACCCTGCGGTGGACAAGATCCTCTTCTCGCTAAAGGCGGGGTCGCCGACACTGGCGGCGCTGCACGCGAGCGCCGCTGATGTGCTGGCGCCGGGGGCCTCGATCCGCTACCACGCGGCCGAGTTGGGCCTCCGTGCGGGCGACGACCTGGACGCGATGAAGTGCTTCCAGACGAGCGGCTCCCGTACGGTGAAGGTGACGGTGGGCGACATCTACTTCTGTGACCCGGCGTTCTCGAGCGGCGCCGTCTGTGAGACGAAGGTGAACGTAGGGGACACCGTGGCGTGGAACTGGGTGGATACCGCTCCGCACAACGTTGCGGAGTGCGGCCCGACCTGCCCGCCGTCCCCTGGCCGCACGCCGGTCTTCGAGTCTAAGGTGATGTCGGGAGTAGACGGCGG
This sequence comes from Dehalococcoidia bacterium, assembly GCA_044870035.1. GTDB lineage: Bacteria > Chloroflexota > Dehalococcoidia > DSTF01 > RBG-16-68-14 > JBBDXS01. The sequence continues at coordinate 8,646 of JBIOYF010000302.1, read as the reverse complement.
CCACTTTGAGTTCACGTTCAACACTGCGGGTACGTACCTGTACTACTGCGAGATCCACGGGACGGCCCAGATGGGCCGGATTGTGGTGAACGGAGCGGGCGGTGGGACACCTACGAATACGCCGTCTGGGCCGACGGCTACCCGAACGCCGACGCCGACGCCGCCGGGCCTGGTGGGCGACGCCAACAAGGACGGCCGGATAAACGCCATTGACGCCGCGCTGGTGCTGCAGCACGCGGCCGGGCTGCTACCGACGATCAATCAGAGGGCCGATGCGAACCTGAACGGTACCGTGAACGCGATCGATGCGGCACTGATCCTGCAATATGTGGCCGGTCTGCTCACGCGCCTCCCACCATAGCCGGCGGGGCACTAGAGGATTCGCATGAAGACGGGAGCCTACCGTTCGGTGGGCTCCCGTTTCGTCCTGGCGACGGTCGGCATGCTGGCGCTGTTGGTGGCGAGCTCCTGTAGCGGAGAGAAGGCGTCCGAGTTCGTCATCGTGCGCATCGGCGGGGCGACGTTCCGGGCGGAGCTGGCGCTGACCGTCGAACAGCGGTCGCTCGGCCTGGGCGGGCGCGACGCGCTCGCCCGCGACGCGGGTATGCTGTTCGTGCTGCCGGCCGAAGATCGGGCGTCGTTTTGGATGAGGGGTATGCGCTTTCCGCTGGACTTCGTCTGGATCTCGGGCGAGCGGCGTGTACTGCAGGTGACGGAGCGAGTGCCACCGCCCGAGGAGGGGACCGCCGGCTCGGCGCTGCCGCTCTACCGCCCGGACGAGCCGGTGCGCTACGTGCTGGAGATAAACGGGGGACTGGCCGACGAGCTGGGTATTAGCGTTACGGACGCGGTAACGTTCGAGCCGGAGGTCGATATCGGACGTGCGCGCTAACGGGCCGTTGTTTCGAGGGGTGGTGGCGCTCGCGACAGCGGCGGTGCTGCTCTCGAGCTGTGGAGGTGGATCGAGCGGCGAGAAGACGCCGCTAGCGACACCTGCGCCGACCAAGGACCCGACCTGTAGCGCGACGCCGCCCGCGACACCGGGCAACGCGCTTCAGAACCCCGGCTTCGAGGCGGGCGGCGGTCCGTGGACGTCTCTGTCGACACGGGAGTGGGGCAGGGCCTTCACCGTCAGCGAACAGCAAGCGCACAGCGGCTCGAACAGCGCCTACTTGCAGCTACGCTCCGAGGACGGCGGGCCGACGAAGGTCTACGGTGTCGTGCAGGAGCTGCCCCCGGGGCAGTTCCCGGAGACGCTCTCCGGTTACTACTACGTCGAGCGGTGGCAGCAGGGCACAGCGAAGCAGTACCTGCAGTTCGTCGTTATTGTCAACGGCGCGGCGAACATCCCGGCAGCGGTAACGGCGCTTCAGGCCAACAACCACCAGATACGCTACATCCTGGCCGGCGTGGACAGCCAGCCGACGAACATCGCGAACTCGCGCTATGTCTTCGTGTCGAAGGAGCAGCCGAAGCAGGGCGAATGGGTGCATTTCGAGCGGAACATCCGGCAGGACTTCTGCGACCTGTGGGGCGGCGTGCCGGCCGGGTATGCCAGCATCCGAGTGCTATTCGAAACGCGCTGGGACGACCGGGTGGAGACGGACGGGCCATCTGTGGCGGATGTCTACTACGACGACCTGTACTGGGGCCCGGCGGCGGGCGCGCCGTAAAGCTTTCGAAGTTCGAAGTTCGAGGTTCGAGGTTCGAACTGGTCAGCTAGGATGTCGGGCGGACGTCGAGGGGGATGGTCACCTCGTCTGCTCCTGCCTGGACGGTGAGCTCCCAGTGCCCGGCTTCGGGCAGCAGCAGGTTCACCGGGTAGTAGGAGCCCGGAGCCTCCTCGCCGACGGGCTGGACCATGATGCCGGAGAGGCGGGCGGTCCGGTTCGCTGACGAGCTGGGACAGCTCGTGCACTGGGCAGCGACATCGAGCGTGAGCTCGGCGTAGCCGTTGGTGATGCGAAACAGAACTTTGTACGGCTGGGCGGCGACCACGGACGCGAAGTCGTCGGCGGTGCGGTAAAAGACGGGGGCGTTGCCGCTCTCGTTCGGGCCGGTCGGTGTAGTTGAAGCTTGAGTGGCAACTGGCGTACCATTCGACGGCCTTTCGCGGGTAGCGGTAGCGTCGCCGGTCGAGCCGCCGTCGCCGCATGAGACGGCGAAGAGTACGGTGCCCAGAGCGATGAGGAGGACGAGCGAGCGACGATGGCAGGACATCAGCTTGTGGTCTGCTAGATGTTCGGGGCGACGAGGAGATACGCGGCGAACGCGGCGAGCGCGACGCCGGTGGTCTGATGGACGGAGGGGATCATGGCCATGATGCGCTGGTTCCATTGTACTAGCTGCTCGGTATTCTCATACGACGCGCTGGAGTAGATGCTGGCCGCGCGCGTGGCCCCGTAGAGCGCTCCGGCGGCGACGCCGTAGATGACGTTACCGGAGACGAAGAGCCAGCCGAGCAGGATGGGCAAGCTGGCGTAGGGGATGCGCGTGAAGACGCCAAAGCCGACGGTGCCGCCGAAGATGACCGCGCTCCGGTAGAAGCCGTTGCGCACCCAGGTCGCCGGCACCTGCCAGTTGCGGGCCGGGACGGGCACGCTGATGAAGCCGATCTCGCTCAAGGCGTAGAGCAGGGTGACCGCTCCCAAAGCGATCGCGAGGGGCACTCCGGCGTCCCAGACGGAGCGCAGCGCGGCGCCGGCGCCCGCGAAGGCAACACCCAGCGCGGCGCCCGCGAGCGTCATCGAGAGTGCGTAGACGGTCGCCCGTTGGAGCCAGCGCCGGCGGGTCTGAGTCCCTTCAACGAAGGGAGCGATCGTGTAGATCGCGTTGTAGCCTCAGGCGCTGCAGGTCTGGGCGAGACCGACGAGAGCGGCGAGCCCCAGGCCGAGCCCGAAAGCGCCCGCCTCCCACGAGACCGTGGCCGTCGCGAGGGCGACGGCAAGGCCCAGGAGGAGGCCGGCGGCCAGGAGCGCGCCGCGTCTCGGTTCGTCGAGCCGCAGTGTCTCTAGCATCGCCTCTCAGTGTATCTAAGAGGGACAGTTGTGAGGATCGTTATGGTAGTCGGTGCCGCAGCCGCACCAGCCGAAGCCGTTGATCTCCTGGCAGTCGCAATCGCAGCAGGTCCCGCCCCTGCTCGAGACCCAACAGCCGGAGGCGTAGAAGGTCGTCAGGATGACGCAGGGCTTGGCGCAGACGCCGTTCGGCTGGCACTTGTCGCACTCGCATGGCGGGCCAGGAAAGGCGCACCCTGCGCAGCAGTCATGGACGGCCTCTGCCGGTCCCTGTCGCCAGATTGTGCCCGACGCCGCGCCGGCGAGCGTGCCGAAAGCGAGCTCGGCGCCGCGGCCAAAGAGACCGCGGCGCGAAGTGTTGCGCGCCAGCCCTTCGCTCAGGCGGGTGAGAAGAGACACAGCCTGCTCCTAGGGAGCCGTACCCTGAGGGCAGTTTCGCACATTGTCGTGGTAATCGGTACCGCAGCCGCACCAGTGATAGCCGTTGACGCCCTGGCAGTCGCAGTCGCAGCAGGTGGCGCCCTCGAAGGAGACCCAGCAGCCGGAGGCGTAGAACTGGGTGAGGATGACGCAGGGCTTGGCGCAGGTGCCGTTCACGCGGCACTTCTCGCACTGGCAGGGCGGCCCCGGGAACTGGCAAGAGGTGTCGATGACGCCGGCCGAGGCCTCCCGGACGGCGGTCCCGGCCGCGATGCCGGCGAGTGTCCCGAAGAGCGTGCCGGCGGCACGACCGAAAAGGCCCCGGCGGGTTGTCCTCCGCGCGAGGCCTTCGGTTGCGTGTCGGAGTAGCGGCATCCTCGTCCTTGGGGACAGTTTGCCGCATTGTTGCGTTAGGGGCTACCAGTTGTTATTGGTTCGCATTTGGTGAGTGGTACTAGGGGCAGATCCGCGGACTGAACGTCCGCGGCTTCTAGGTTCGCCGGCCATGCCGCCGACTTCAGTCGGCGGTGCAGTTCACCATTCTCCGGGTGGCGCTTATCCTGGTCCGTCTGGGCAGTTCGTCAGGTTGTTGTGGTAGTCGCTGCCGCAGCCGCAGTTGCCGCTGAACGCGATGTCTGGGCAGTCGCAATCACAGCAAGTAACGCCTGAGGTGACCCAGCAGCCGGAGGCGTAGTAGGTCGTGAGAATGACGCAGGGCTTGGCGCAGACGCCGTTGGCCTGGCACTTGTCGCAGTGGCAGGGCGGGCCGGGGAAGGAGCAGACCGTCCCGGGCCCGGCGATCGCGCCGCCGCCGCGGGTGAGCGTGCCGGCGGCAGCCCCCGTGAGCGCGCCGAAGAGCACATCGGCGCCGCGGCCGAAGAGGCCCCGGCGGCTGGTCTTGCGTGCGAACCCTTCGCTGACTTCTTGAATGCTCGGCATAACGCGCTCCTTATTGTAAACAGTTTGCCGGATTGGTGCTACGCCGGCTCGTCCTGCGGGCGATCCTCTCAGCGACGTTGCGCACCGGCGCGCTCATCGACGCGCCTCCTCCGCGATCGAAGCCTCGGCTGCGCTGCCGTTGCGGCCCGCCTTAGGCGGACGCTTCGGTTCGCCGCTGGCCATCTTGAGCAGCATATCGAGGTGCTCGCGGTTGTTGGCCAGGCCCTTGGCGCGAACGACGCCCTCGCCGTCGATGACGAAGGCGAACGGGGTGACGCGGGTCTTGTACTTGTCGGAGAGATCCTCGTCGTTGTGGAGCGCGACGGGTACCTGCACGTCTAGCTCGTCGACGAAGCGCTGGGTCTCCGCAGGCGTGCCCCGGATGAGGAAGAGCGCGCCGAAGTCAGCGGCGCGGGTGCGGGCGAACTCGTTGAGGTCGGGGACGAGCGTCCGGCAGGGCGCGCAGTTCGTCGAGCCGAAGACGAGGAGCAGCGAGCGACCGCGGAAGCCGGCGAGTGATACGACGCCGCCGGCCAGGTCGGGCAGCGTGAACTCAGGCGCGCGCTGGCCGGCGGCGATGCCGTCGCGGGCGACGCCCTGGGCTGTTCCCAGGTAGATGATGCCGAGCTGGCGGAGCAGGACGAAGATGACCAGCCCCTGGAAGAGTACGATCGCCCAGAGCACGGCGTAGCTGACGAGCCAGGCGCCGCTCATGCCGGCCCCTCTGTTTGGACCGCGTGGCGGTGGCTGCCATAGCCGGCCTGCCGCTCGCGGAACGCGGCGCGGATGGCCGCGAACTCCGGCAGCAGGAAGAGCACGTCGATGACGACGAACGCGGCGAAGACGGTCGGGATGACGTCGCTGACCGGCGGCAGATCGCCGGTCGAGCCGAAGAACGTGGCGTCGAGCGCGCCGAAGCGGCTCGCGCCGGCGGCGACGTAGAGCGCCGCGCCGGCGAGCGCGAGCGATCGCAGGAGCGCGGGCCAGCCGATGCGATCGCTGTGCGCCGAGCCGAAGCAGTGGCAGTCGAAGTGGCGGCCGCGCAGGATGTTCACGCCGATCGCGATGCCGAAGCTGCCGAAGAGCGGCACGGCGAGCGCGGCGGCCGGCACGGTACCGAGGCCGAGCAGGAGCAGCGCACCGAGGACGGCCTCCAGCCAGGGGACCAGCAGTGCGAACGGGCGGGCCACTGCCGGGGGCAGCACGTCGTAGTCGCTCACGGCAGAATAGAAGGCGGGCCGGTCGGTCAGCTTCGTCACGCCGGCGATGAGCAGCAGCGCGCCCAGCACGAGCCTGAGCAAGAGCAGGGCGTGCGGCTGTCGCAGCGAATCGAGGAAGTCAGTCATGCGCCTCGGTCCGGTCTAGACGCCGGCTGTTTCGTAACCGATCACCCGCTTGCGTCCACCGACGTTCAGCAGCAGGAATTCGCCGTCCTCTTCGCCGAGGGGCAGGAAGCCGGCTGAGCTGAGGTGGACGAGCGGTAGCGCGGGGTTCTGGCCATCGAGCTGGTCGGACCAGACGGCGCGCTGGACGGAGCCGAGCACCGTCTGGCTGTAGCGGATCGAGGCGGAGCGGGTGAGCGCGCGGTCGTGGGCCCGCGTCAGCGAAAGCATCGGCGACAAGCGGCGGGACAGACCGTCCGTCGGGTCGAGCAGGATGCCGGCGAAGATCGAGAGCGCCGCCCACATGGGCTCCGAGCGATCGGCCGCCTTCGCGAGGCGTTCGCCGGTCTTGCGGTCGAGCATCAGTCCGAGGTTGGCTGTCAGGCCACGGCCGTTGAGCCGGTCGGGGGTGAGGACCTCTGTCTTGACGCCCGACTGCGATTTCTGCAGCGCCTGGTAGTGCTTGGCGACGAGCGTGTCGGGGTCGAAGTTGAAGCGCGGTCGGCGCCAGGTGGTGTTGTTCGCGTGGAAGAGCACGTCGGCGAGCTGTTCGCCGCCGGGGAAGGCGCGGAAGAAGTACTCCGCGCCGCGCCGCTGGACGGCGAGCGGGCGGGAGCGGATCGCGGTCGCGGCAGGCGCCCAGCAGCAGACGTCGCTCAGCTCGTCGGCCAGGCCAACGTCGCCGGCGTGGAGCGCAGAGTCGACGGCGAGCTGGCGCAGCGCCTCGATGCTGTAGGGGCCGGAGCCCGGCCCGCCGCCGGCGATCTGGGCGTCCGTGGGCCCGCCTGTCGATGAGGCGGCGAAGGTGCGGAGGGCGTCCATCCGGGTGACGCCGAGGCCGACCATGGCCGCGCCGATTGTTTTGAGGAAACCGCGCCGGGTACAGGACATCGTTCACCCCCGCATGGTCCCCCCGCCAAAGGCGGGAGGGCTGCTCCCCCGCGTGTCAGGACGATGGACGTATTCTACCACGCTCATCCTACTAGCGACATAACTTATGTCGCTACCTCCCGTACCAGGTAGGCATCTGTTACCTTGGTCTCGCTACTCTGCCTGGGCGAGGACTTCGTGCTGGCTCCAGCAATCGATGAGCGACGGGTGAAGGAGATCATCGCAGCTGTCTACAGCCGCTCGCCGCGTGAGCGCGGGCTGGACTGGCAGGAGATCGACGACGACGAGCCGCTCTACAGCGCTTCCGAAGGCGAGCCGTCGCTTGGCCTGGACTCCCTCGATGCGGTCGAGATCGCGACGGAGCTGGAGGAGGCGTTCGACGTGGTGATGCCGATGGAGATCGACCCGGCCGAGCTGCGGACGGTCCGCCAGGTGGTCGCCATGCTGGAACGGCTCGTGAAGGAACAGCACCTGCCGGAATGACCAGGAGCCGCCATGCCGTCATCACCGGCCGGGGGGTCATCTCTGCCCTCGGGCCCAACTGGCCCTCGTTCGCCGCGGCCGTTCGGGCCGGGCGGGCGGCGAGTCCGGGGCCTTTCCCCGGCTCGACGATCGCCGATCCGCCGCTTTGCTACGCGCTGCCGGAGGGGCTGCTGCCGGACGGCAAGCGGGACGAGCCGCTGACGGCGCTGGCTACGCTGGCCGTCGGTCAGGCGCTGGCCGAGGCCGGTATCGAAGCCGGCGACGTGCCGCTCGATGACGTGGGGCTGGTGATGAACAACGTGCTGGGGCCATCGGGCGCGGTGGAATCGTATCTGGAGGCGCTGGCGGCGAAGGGGCCGCGTCCGATGCGGCCGGCCGCCTTCGTCGATACGCTGCTGAGCATGCCGGCCAGTCGAGTCGGTATCACGTTCAAGCTGAGAGGAAGCACGGCAGTGCTCGGAGGGTCCTCGCCGTTCGAGCTGGCGCTGAGCTGGCTGCGGCGCGGGTGGGAGCACACCGTTGTGGCCGGCGCGGGCGAGTACCTATCGCCGAAGTGCGCCATCTACCATCGAGCGCTGGGTGAACGCTCCGGAGCGGAGCGACTGCCGCTCGGCCAGGGCGCGGCGTTCCTGGTGCTGGAGACACCCGAACATGCGCAGGGGCGGGGCACGGCGATCTACGGGGAGATGCTGGGGGCGGGGGCTGCGGGCGAGCCGCAGGACGTCTCGGTGCCGTGGAGTGCCGAGGCCGGGGGGCAGGCGCTCGAGCTGGCGATGCGGGGGGCGCTGGCGGACGCCGGCTCAGCGAAAGATGACATAACGCATATTTCGTTGGCGGCTGGAGACGCGCAGTCCGAAGCCTACGAGCAGGCCGCAGTAGAACGTGTGTTCTCGCCGCCGATGGCGTCGTTGACGATGCTGCGGCCGAAGCAGCTCTTCGGCGAGGCACTGGGGGCGTCGGAAGGGCTGGGCTTGCTGGCAATGCTGGCTGAGCTGGAGGGGAAGGCGGGCGGGCCGGCGCTGGTCAACTCGTTCGAGATGGGCGGTGCCGTGACGAGCCTGGTGGTGAGGGCGGCCCGGTGAGCGAGGCTTGGATCACGGGGCTGGGAATCGTCTCGCCGATCGGGGTGGGGAAGCAGGCCTTACTGGAAGGGCTGCTCGAAGGGCGGTGCGGGTTGGTCCGGCTCAGCGTGCTGAATGCCGACGAGTTCCGCGTCGGGCGAGGCGGCGAGGTGGCGGCGGGCTGCGTCTCGGGCGAGCATGTTGACCTGAATCTGGCGCGCGGGCTAGCGTTCGCGCTGCCGGCCGCGCTCGAGGCACTCACTGACGCGGGCCTGACGCCGGAGCGCCTGCCGGAAGAGACGAGCATCTCGATCGGCTCCGGGGCTGGCGAGATGCGGGCGATGGAGGTGTCGCTGGGGCCGCCGGAAGGAGAGCTCCTGCTCGACCAGGTCGACCCGCTGCAGACGCCGAGCAGCATCACGAGCAAGCTGGCGCTTCGCCTGGGCGTGCGGG
>JBIOYF010000301.1:0-2055 GCA_044870035.1 Dehalococcoidia bacterium | reverse complement strand
GCGGCCGCGGCAACCTCCTCGACCTCGGCGATGCGCGGTGGGGAAACCTTCGCGATCACCTGGTCGGGGTCCGTCAGCATCTCGACGTTGGGTGGCAGGATCAGGTCGCGCACGTGCAGCGCCGACTCGAGCGTTTCGAGGCCACTGACGTCGACGTCGATGTGGCCGGGGAGCTCGGTCGGCAGCGCCTCCACCGTGACGTGGTCGACAGCGTGGAGGAGAATGCCGCTGAAGACCTGCACGGCCGGCGCCTCGCCGACGATGTGCAGCGGCACGTCGGCACGCAGCTTCTCAGTAAGCGAGATCTGGAAGAAATCGATGTGCACCAGCTCGTCGGTGACGGGATTGCGCTGAACGCTGCGCAACATGACGGGGCGCGCCTTCGGTTCGCCGTCGATTTTGAGCTCGATGATCTGGTTGCGCTCCGCGGTGCGCAGCAGCGTGCCGACGGCCGTCGCCGCCGCCTGCAGCGTGAGCGAGTCGGTGCCGCGGCCGTAGAGGTGGGCCGGGATGATGCCCTGACGCCGCAGCGACTTCACCTTCTTGCCGGTCACCATGCGCGACTCGACCGCGATCTGCACATCAGCCATTACGTTACGTTCCTTCCGAGTGCTTGTGGGTTACCGCTTGGCGGCAGGAGCCACGGTAGCAAAGAGACGCCGGAGCGTCAAGAGTCGCCGCTCGCACGCTAGAGGGTGTGTCTTCGCAGCATGCGCGACCGCGCGGGCGGCACGCTGCGCCCTAGTACGAAGACCTTCACGAGCACGACGCCCGCGACGAAGCCGCCCACGTGCGCGAACCACGCGACTCCGCCGCCCGCGTTCACGACGTCCGTCGTGGCGAGCGCGGCCAGGCCGTTGAAGAGCTGGAGCACGAACCAGAAGCCGATCAGGAAGACAGCGGGCACGCTGAACGGGATGAAGAAGATCACCGGCAGCAGCGCAACGACGCTCGCGCGCGGGTAGAGCACCAGGTACGCGCCGAGCACGCCGGCGATGGCGCCGCTCGCGCCGATCGATGGCGTAAGATCGTTCTGGTTGACGGCGACGTGCGCCGCCGTCGCCGCGAGCCCGACGATGACGTAGAACAGCGCGTAACGTAGGTGGCCCATGGCGTCCTCCACGTTGTCGCCGAAGACCCAGAGGAAGATCATGTTGCCCAGCAGGTGCAGCCAGCCGCCGTGCAGAAACATCGCGTAGAACACCGAGGCGGCCGCGTGGTTGTTCGTGCAGTAGAAGCTCAGTTGACGCGCGGAGACGTCCGGGCTAAAGCCGAACTGATCTGCCAGGCAGGCCGGCACCGTCGCCCAGTGGAAGAAAAACACGTCCAGCTCGGAATAGCCGAAGGGCGGCCGCTGGACGGTGCTGATCGTCAGCTCGTACAGGAAGATGACGATGTTGACGGTGATGATCGTGACGTTGACGATGGGGAACGTGCGCGAGCGGACGCTGTCTCCGACGGGGATCATGTCGTGCGGGCGCTAGGCGTCCTTCTGCCAGGTGATCTCGCGCCGGCGTGCGGCCTTGTTCGCGTAGCGCGCGAGCGCGAAGAGCAAGTCGCAGAGTCGGTTGAGATACGTCAAGATCGCCGGACTCACCCGCTCGGTTGCCGCGAGCGTGACCACCTCGCGTTCGGCGCGCCTGGCGATCGTCCGCGCCAGGTGCAGGAGCGAAGCTGCCTGTGAGCCGCCTGGCAGGATGAACGTGCGGAGCGGCGGCACACGCGCGTCGTATTCGTCGATCAGGCGCTCCAGCGAACGGATCTGCTTGTCGCCCAGCGCAAATGACGCACTCGACTTCGCTGCGCGGCGCACGGGCTGGTCACTTGCCAGCTCCGCGCCGATATTGAACAGCTCGTTCTGGATCGACTGGAGTGCCGCGACGAGCGCTCGGTCGCGCATGAACGAGCACGCGACGCCGAGCGAGGCGTTCAGCTCGTCGATCGTACCGTAGGCGCGGACCCTGGGGTGGTCCTTCGGCACGCGCCGCCCGCCGAAGAGGCCCGTCTGGCCGCGGTCACCGGTGCCGGTATAGAGCTTCGATTTGCGCGGGCGCT
>JBIOYF010000300.1:0-5177 GCA_044870035.1 Dehalococcoidia bacterium | reverse complement strand
CGCCAGCAGCAGCTCACGCCCGACGGCTTCCTCGGCATCAGCCGCGCCGCCGGCGACGCGCCCAGCGTCCTCGAACGGCTCCACGAGATCAGCGCGCCGACGCTGATCATCACGGGCGACAGCGACTTCTTCCGCGCCGCCAGCGAAGAGATGAAGGCGCGCATGCCGGGCGCGCGCTTCGTGCTGATCAACGGATCATGGCACGGCACCAACCTCTGGCAGCCGGAAAAGTTCACCAGCGCCGTTTTGCAGTTCCTCGCCGACGTCGAAGCGAACAAGCCGGTCGCGGCGAGCGATGAGCTGTAGGGGCGAGCGGCGCTCGCCCTGCCTTCCCCCCCTCTAGGGGAGGGCTAGGGAGAAGTCCGTGATCTACGTCCTCCGCACGTGGCGCATCAAGCCGGGCGCCTGGCCCGAGTTTCAGGAGCTCTCTAACAACGACATCTGGCCGGCCATGGAAGCCGCCGGCGCGAGGGTCATCGGCCTCTGGCAGACGATCATCGGCGAAGGCAACGAAGTGGTCCTGCTGACGCGCTATGATGACCTGGCGCACTGGGAGCGCACGCGCGTCTGGGGCGCGCCCCCGCCGGACGGCGTCGACGGCGAGGTGTGGAAGCGCGCGGCGGAAGCCGTCCGCAAGCGCCAGGCGCTCACCGAGTCGACGCACGGGCGCGTGCTGAGTCCCAGCAGGCACCGTGCGCCCTAATCGGAGTACGCCGGCGTCTCGTTCGCGGGAGTCTCGTCCTCGTCATTCACGAAGAGCACGCAGCTTTCTATTTTCCATTCGCCGTCCTCTTTAGCTAGCTGCAAGGGCACTTCGACGAGTAGCGGCTGTCCGAGTGGTCCATCGCCCGCGATCGAGCCAAGGCCCGGGATGCTAGCGTCGGGATCTAGCGCCACATTCGACTCGACCGCGCCAGGCGGCTGATCCAGAGGAATGGTCACGTGCTCCTCGTCCACCACCTCGATTTTCAGGGTGTCAGCGTTGACTGTGACCGTGAAGCTCCCCTGGTCGCCCAGCGTGATCAGAGACGTCAGAAGCTCACTTGCGGCTTCGCTTTGTGCAACCTCCTCCGCCGGACAGCTCTCGGACCAGTACGTCTTAAGAGTCGCAGCATCGGCGGTCCCAAACGCGGTGACGAACCCGCCCATCGTCTCGGCAATATCCTGCCGGTCCGGTTCGGACAGCTCTTCGCTGGAGCCATCGCAGGCGCCAATGAATGCAATGGAGACGAGCGCTGCCACGACCATGGTCTTCATCCGGTTCTGGTTGCTCATGGAGTTCTCACCACCGCACGCCGTCAGCATAGTTTGCTTTGTTGCCCCTGTCAAAGCTTCCCCACGCCAGTCAGGCTTAGCTGCTACTATGGCTGGCGAGGAGATCCGCCATGCCTACCATCCACGCTAACGGCATCGATATCTGGTACGACTACTCGCTCGGCTCCGGTCCGACCATCGCGCTGAACCACGGCTGGCGCGGCCCGACGGACGGCTGGCCCGCCGGCGTCTACGAGCTGCGCAAGAGCGGCCGGCTGCTGGTCTACGACGTGCGCGGCCAGGGCCGCACGAGCGCGCCCGATGACATCGACTCCTACACCATGGTGCAGTACGCGGCCGATGTGCGCGCGCTCTTCGACGCGCTCGATATCGAGCAGGCGCACATCGTCGGCGTATCTCAGGGCGGCATGATCGCCGCGCAGTTCGCCTGCGACTACCCGGAGCGCACGCGTTCGCTCGTGATTTCGGACAGCACGGCCGGCAACGGCGTCGACGAAGGACCGGGCGGCGCCTGGGAGCGGCAGATGCAGCGCAATCTTAGCATCATGGAGGCGCTCGCGAAGACCGAGGGACTCGCAGCGATCGCTGAGCGCGTCATCGCGCACAGCCGCGAGAACGACGCGCACTACTTCGACTTCCCGGAGCCCGTTGACACGCGCGAGACGCGCGACCGCGCCAGCTACACCAACATGTCGCTCGCGGCCTTTCTCGGCACGGCGCGCGCGATCGGTCAGCGCCCCGACAACACCGCGCGCATCCGCGAGCTGCACATGCCGGTGCTGATCATGACCGGCGAGTGGGACGACTTTCGCCCCTGCGGCGAACGCGACCACCAGCTCATCGAAGGCTCGCGCTTCATCCTGGCGAAGAGCTCCGGCCACAGTATCGACCGCTGGCGGGCCGACATCTGGGCGCCCGAGATCGCGCGCTTCATCGCCGACGTGGAGGCCGGCCGCGAGGTGGCCGGCGAGCTCGAGCTGTGATCCTGCACCGCTCGCTCTTGTTCGTCCCCGGCGGGCGCGAGGAGCTGCTCGAAAAGGCCGCGCGCTTCCCGGCCGACGTGCTCTGCCTCGATCTCGAGGAGTCCGTGCTGCCGGAGGACAAGCCGCGCGCCCGCGAGCTGGTCGCGCAGGCGATCGCGAAGCTCTCGCAGGCCGGCCGGATGGTGCAGGTGCGCCTCAACAGCATCCAGAGTGAAGAGGCGAAGGCCGACCTCGCAGCCGTCGCGCACCCGGGCCTCGCGAGCGTGCTGCTGGCGAAGACGCAGTCGCCGCAGGACGTGCGCGACGTCGACGTGCTGCTGCGCGAGCGGGAGCTGGCGCACGAGATCAAGCCCGGCACGATCGGCCTCGTCGTCGCGATCGAGTCGGCGCAGGCGCTGCTACGCTGCGAGCAGATCAGTCGCGCCTCGACGCGGCTGACGGCGCTCATGCTGGGTGCGGAAGACTTCACGTTCGATATGGGCGTCCAGCGTTCCCGCGACGGCCGCGAGCTGGAGCACGCGCGTTCCGTGATCGCGACGTGCGCCCGCGCCGCCGGCCTCGTCGCGCTCGACACGCCGTGGGCGGACATCGAGGACCTCGATGGCCTCACCGCCGATGCGGAACGCGCGCGCGCCGTCGGCTTCGCTGGCAAGTACGTCATCCACCCGACGCACATCGAGCCGGTCCAGCGCGTCTTCAGCCCGACAGAGGCCGACGTCGCGCAGGCGCGCCGGGTGCTGGAGGCTTGGGACGGCGCTCAAGCGAAGGGTCTCGGCGCCGTTCAGCTCGACGGCCGCATGGTCGACCGCCCCGTCGTCGAACGCGCCCGCCGCGTGCTGGACCAGGCGAACGCGATCGCGAAGGCCGCTACCACAGCTCAGTAGCCGAGGCTTTCCAGCCTCGGCCCAGTCTCACCGTAAGCTAAGCGAAGGAATCTTCCGCGCAGATACTCGTGGCTATGACGCTATCTGTGAATAGCTGTGTCAATCTGTGGCCAATGCGGCCTACTGCTGTACCAGCCCCACCAGGTTCCCCTCAGGGTCCGCGATCTGCGCGATCGTCGGGCCGTTGGGCACGTCGAACGGGTCCGCGGTCTTCTTGCCGCCGAGCTGCTCCGCCTTCGCGAGCGCGGCGCGCAGGTCACGCACCTGTACGTAGATGCTCACGCCGGGCGACGTCGCATTCGGCACGATGCCGCCGCCCACGCCCTCGACCGGCCCGCCGACACCCGGCGGAACGCGCGCAAAGAAGTCGTTCTCCTCGACCTTCCAGTTGAACATCTCGCGGTAGAACGCACGCATCGCTTTCGCGTCCTTCGCCCGGATCTCGAAGAAGACGACTGGCCGTTCCCAGTCAGGTTGTTGCTCGCTCATCTCGTTTCGCCTCCCGCCTCCCGCTTCTCGCCTCTCGCTTCCAACTCACAGCCCCATCTCGCGCTCGACGGTGCTCAGCTCCGGCGCGACGGGCCGCAGCTCCTGCGAGAACTCCGACATCGCGCGCTCCGGGTCCTTCAGTCCGGTGCCGGTAATGACGCAGACCACCGTCTTGCCGGAGAGGTCGGCGCCGTCGCGCGCCAGCTTCAGCAGCCCGGCCACGCCCGCCGCCGACGCCGGCTCGCAGAAGATGCCCTCTTCTTGCGCGAGCCTCCGGTACGCCGACAAGATCTCGTCGTCCGTCACGGCATCGATCGCGCCGCCCGATTCTTCCTTCGCCGCGATCGCGCCCTGCCAGCTCGCCGGGTTGCCGATCCGGATGGCCGAAGCGACGGTCTGCGGCTCGTCGATCGGATGCCCTGCGACGAGCGGCGCCGCGCCGGCCGCCTGGAAGCCGAGCATGCGCGGCTTGCGCGTGGTGTTCTCCAGCCGGTAGTACTCGACGAAGCCGCGCCAGTACGCCGTGATGTTGCCGGCGTTGCCCACTGGCAGGCACAGCTCATCCGGCGCGTCGCCCAGCGCATCGACGATCTCGAACGCGGCCGTCTTCTGTCCCTCGATACGCGCCGGGCTGACCGAGTTGACCAGCGCGATCGGGTGCTTGTCGCTGATCTGGCGGGCCAGGCGCAGCGCGTCGTCAAAGCTGCCCTCGACGGCGATGATGTGCGCACCGTGCGCAACGGTCTGCGCCAGCTTTCCGGCGGCGATCCGCCCGTGCGGGACGATGACGAACGCCTGCAGCCCGCAGTGCGCCGCGTACGCCGCCGCCGACGCGCTTGTGTTGCCCGTCGAGGCGCAGAGGATCGCTTCGTCGCCGCGCTCTACCGCCTTCGCGACGGCTACCACCATGCCGCGGTCTTTGAATGACCCGCTCGGGTTGCACATCTCCAGCTTGAAGTAGAGCGCGGCACAGCCGGCGGCGCGCTCAAGCGCCACGGAGCGGACGAGCGGTGTGTCGCCTTCGCCCAGCGTGATCAGCGGCGTCTTGTCCGTAACCGGCAAGAGCTGCCGGTAGCGGCGCAGCACGCCGAGGCCACGGCCGGGAGGAGCGGCGTCGGGAGAGCTCGGTCGAACGGTCACGGGGTCAGTTTACTGCTGATCGGTCAGCGCCGCGACGTACTGGCGCATTTCGCGCAGCTCGCGCTCCAGCTCCTGCACCTGGCGTCGTTTCGTGCGCTCCTGCGATGACGTCAGCTTGCGGAGCTGCTCGATGATCGCCGCGCGCTGCTCGTTCATCTGCTCCTGCTGCGCGTCCAGCCGGGAGCCCAGCGCGCTCTGCTGCGTGGTCAGGCGGCCGCGGTGCTGCTCCTCCGCCTCGGAGCGCTGGCGCAGGTCGCGCAGCTCCTCCTCCAGGTGCAACGCCCGGTCTTCCAGCCGCTGGCGCTCGGCCCGGTGCAGCTCGATGCGCTCCGCCAGCAGCTCGACGCGCTGCAGCTCCTGCAGGTGCTGGTTGACCGTGTTCTCCAGCCGGTGCGCCACGTCCGAC
>JBIOYF010000299.1:0-6049 GCA_044870035.1 Dehalococcoidia bacterium | reverse complement strand
GCGCGCCCCAGGGCCAGCAGGACGTCCACGCGGATCTGCTCGTCGGGGCTCGCGATCACGTCCATCGCCTCAAGCGCGCGTTCGTAGTGCGCCGCCGCGGCCTCCCAGCCGACCTGCGCCATCGCGCGGTCGCCGGCGCGCTTGGCGTAATCGATCGCTTTGTCCACGTCGCCCCCAGGCGCCGCCCGGTAAAAGTGGTGCGCCAGCTCTGCCAGGTGCGGCTCGACCCTACCGGCGTACAACCGCTCCAGCGCCTCGCCGATCTGGCGGTGCAGCAACACGCGACGAGGCGTGCTCAGCTCCTCGTACAGCGTCTGGCGGATCAGCGCGTGCGTGAAGTCGTACGTGCCGCCTTCACCCCGCCGCTCGGCGATGAGCTGCGCCCGCAGCGCCTCCTCGAGCAGGTCGAGGAGTTCGGCCTCGGGCTCGTCGCAGATCGCCTTCAGCGCCTCCCACGAGAAACCGCCGGCCATCGTCGAGGCCCGCGTCAGCATGCGGTTGCAGCCCTCGCTCAGGCGCGAGAGCCGCCGCCCGACGACCTCGCGTACCCCTTCCGGGATGCCCAGCTCCGAGATGCTGGTCACCTGCCCGGCCCAGCGGCCGTTCTCGTGAACGATCTTTCCCGTCTCGATCAGGTGAGCCATCACTTCGCGGATGAAGAAGGGGTTGCCCTCCGTCTCCTGGTGCAGCGCCGCCGCCAGCGCCTGCCGTCCCGCAGCGCCTTCTTCGCTGGGGTCGATCGCCGTGAGCAGATCGATGACCGACTCCTGCGGCAGGCCGCGCAGCAGCATGCGCCGGTAGTTCGGGAGACGGCGCAGCGCCCCCAGCGCGTCGGCCAGCGGGTGCGCGCGGTCGAGCTCCACATCGCGATAGGCGCCGAGGATGAGGAGCCGGTCGCGCGCGCTCCGCTGCGCCAGGTGCTGCAGGAGCAGCAGCGATGGCTTGTCCGCCCAGTGCAGGTCGTCGAGGAAGAGGACGACCGGGTTGGCGGTCGCCGCGTTGTGCAGGAACTCCGCCACGCTCTCGAAGAGCCGCAGCCGCTCCGCCTCCCCGTCAAGCTTCGGCGCCTCCTCGATGTCCGGGAAGCGAGTGCGAATCTCGGAGACGAGGGTGGCGATCTCCGGCGCGCCGGGCCCGAGCTGCGTGCGCAGCTCATCGTCCGGGCGCGCGCGCGTGTACTGGCGCAGCCCTTCGATGAACGGTGTGTAGGGCAGCGACGACTCACCTTCGTAGCCGCGGCCCGAGAGCACCTGCGCCCCGCGCAGCCCGGCGTAAACGCCAAACTCCTCCGCGAGCCGCGTCTTGCCGATGCCCGGCTCGCCGACGAGCATCGCTAGCGAGCCTTTTCCTGACAGCGCTTCCTCCAGCGCGTCCTTGAGCCCGGCCATCTCTTCGCGCCGTCCGACGAACCGTCCCCATTCGACGCCCGCCAGATCACGACGCGGTTCCGCCGGCGCGGTTTTGGCCGCGGCGTCCACTCCTCCCGCCGCGATCCGCTGCAGCTCATCGCGCACGGCGTGAGCGCTGTGGGGACGCTCGGCGGGCGACTTCTCCAGGAGCCGCTCGATCAACGCGTCCAGCGCTCGTGGCAGGTCCGGCCGGTGCCACGAGGCCGCGACCGGCGCCGTGTTGACGTGCTGCGAGATGACGGCGAGAGCGTCGTCGCCGAGGAACGGCGGCCGCCCAGTGAGCATCTCATAGAGCACGCAGCCGAGCGCGTAGAGGTCGCCGCGAACGTCCACCTCCGTTCCCAGCGCCTGCTCCGGCGGCATGTACGATGCCGTCCCCATGATGCTGCCAGCCTCGGTCAGGCGGGACTGACCCAGCGCCACCGCCAGGCCGAAGTCGCCCAGCTTGGCGTGGCCCTCCTCCGTCAGCCAGACGTTGCCCGGCTTGATATCCCGGTGCAGGATGCCCCGGCCGTGCGCCACCTCGAGCGCGCGGCACAAGTCCTGCCCGATTGCCAACACGCGCTCCAGCGGCAGTGGCCCGCCTGCCCTCCGCAGCTCGCGCTCAAGGTCGCCGCCCGCGATGTACTCGCAAACGAGGAAGGGTACCGGCCGCCCGTGGGGCCCTTGCTCCTGGCCGATGTCGTACATCGTGACGATGTGCGGCTGCGGGCCGAGCCCGGCCAGGGTCTGCGCCTCACGGCGCACACGGGCGATGCCCGCTTCGTCCAGACTGTGGGTCTTGATGGCGGCGATGGCGACGTCCCGGTCGAGTTCCGTGTCGCGTGCTAGGTAGACGGTCTTCTGGCCGCCCTCGCCGAGCAGCCGCTGCACGACGAATCGCCCGGAGGCGAACGTCTTCGGTTCGAAGGCCGCTCCGGCTTTCGTGCGTTGCAGGGCGTCTGTCGGATCGATTGGCATCACGCCCCCCACCTGGCATGAGAGAGAGCTAGGGTTCGTTATAGGTGGAAGCCGCGACGAACGTCAAGCGCCATGAAGCTTTCGATGACCGGTTTCATCTCCAGCTCCTGCGCAGCGTCGAGCGCCTCGCCCACCACAAAGTAAGACTCACGTCGCTCCTGATCTGGTCAGGCACGCTGCGTATCCTCAATCGTTCGGCTCTCCCGCCCGGCGAGTCCACGCATGCCGCGCAACTCGTCGGCCACCGACATCGCGCTCTCCGGGCGTTCGTCGGGCGCTTTGGCGAGCATACGCAGGATCAGCGCGTCGAGTTGCGCTGGCACCGCGGCGTTGTGCGACGAGGGAGCAGCGGGCGCCGTGTTGACGTGCTGGGAGATCACCGCCAGGGCATCGTCAGCGACGAAAGGTGGCCGGCCCGTGACCATCTCGTACATCAGCGCGCCAAGCGCGTAGAGATCGCTCCGTTCGTCGCCAGGCTGACCGACCGCCTGCTCCGGCGACATGTAGGCCGCCGTACCCATGACAACGCCCGGCACGGTAAGACGCGAGCGGTCGACCGCGAGGGCGAGGCCAAAGTCGCCGAGCTTCGCCTCGCCATCTTCGCTGAGCAGTACGTTGGCCGGCTTCAGATCACGATGGATGCACGCGCAGGGCTCTGCTGAGCCCTGCGGCTGTGTTTATCCCTATCGGTTCGCGTGTGCGGAGCTGGTGCTAGTTACCCCAGCAGTGGACCGTTCCCGTGGTCGAGCTCTGCAGCGCATAGCCCAGCCGGCCGTTCCGCGTCATACAGTCGAACCACGTGTTCGTCGGGTCCACGTCCGGGCCGAGCTGCGCGGCGCAGACCGGGCTTTCGTTCGGGCAGACGACCCAGGGCCCGTGGCCGGCCGTCGGGCCGGCGAACGCCGTCGCACCAGCCCACAGTGCGACCAACACCGCCACCGGTATGGACACAAGGGCTCTCTTCATCGGCTTCACGTCCTTCCACCCATCACCATCGACCCGAAGGAGTAGTTCATGAGGGCCATCGTCCTCCGTGCTACAATTCGCCCGCTACTGACCGCCCTAGTCGTGAGAGGACAACGCAATGCCTGACTTCAGTCTGTCCCCAGAGATCAAGGAGCTCCGCGCGAAGGCCAAGGCCTTCATGGACGAGCACATCTATCCGAACGAGTCGGTCTTCCACGAGAGCCGGCCCGAAGCCGCCGATGTGATGAAGGACCTTCAGGCCCGCACCAAGGCGCTCGGCATGTGGGCGATGTTTATCGGCCCGGAGGCCGGCGGCAGCGGCACGGGCTTCCTCCCGTACGCCTACGTGAACGAGATCCTCGGTCGCAGCCCGATCGCCCCGCGCGCGTTCGGCTGCGCCGCTCCCGACACGGGCAACGCGGAGATCCTCCACCAGTTCGGTTCGGCGGAGCAGAAGGCGCGCTATCTCAAGCCGCTCGTCGCGGGCGAGATCCGCTCGTGCTTCTCGATGACCGAGCCCGAGGTCTCGGGCGCCGACCCGACCGGCCTCCAGACCCGCGCGGTCCGCGACGGCGATGACTGGGTGATCAACGGCCACAAGTGGTTCACCTCCGGCGCCATGGGCGCGACGTTCGCCATCGTCATGGCCGTCTCCGACCCAGACGCGGAGCAGCACCGGCGCATGTCACAGATCATCGTCCCGCTCGATACGCCGGGCGTGAACATCGTCCGCGCCGTTCCCGTCATGGGCCACACCGGCGGCAGTCACTGCGAGATCCGCTACGAAGACGTGCGCGTGCCCGTCACCAACGTCCTCGGCGAGCCGGGCGATGGCTTCCGCATCGCGCAGAAGCGGCTCGGGCCGGGACGCATCCACCACTGCATGCGCTGGCTCGGCCAGATGCAACGCGCGTTCGAGCTGCTCTGCCGTCGCGCGCTGTCGCGGCAGGCGTTCGGCGGCCCGCTCGCGGAGAAGCAGACCGTGCAGAACTGGATCGCCGACTCTGCTGCTGAGATCCAGGCCTCGCGCCTCCTCACCATGCACGCCGCGCACAAGATCGACCAGGGTGACGAGGCGCGCGTCGAAATCTCGCTGATCAAGTTCTGGGGCGCGAACGCGCTCCACAACGTCATCGACCGCGCGATCCAGGTCCACGGCGCCATGGGCGTTTCCGAAGATACGCCGCTCGCCTCGATGTACCGCGAGGCGCGCGCCGCCCGCATCTACGACGGCCCCGACGAAGTACATCGGATGGTCGTCGCCCGTCGCATCCTGCGCGAGTTCAAGAACGGCGGCGTTTGGGAGTTCGAGTAGCGACGGCGTGGTGCGAGTTGGCAGCAGGAGGTTGTCCATGTTCCTAAAACGTCACTCCCAAAAGATCGATGTCCTGAAGTCGGTGCCGTTGCTGGGCACAATGAGCGGCCGCCACCTGGACCTGATCGCGCGTCACGCCGACGAAGTCTCGGTACCCGCGGGCAAGGTCCTCGCCAGGCAAGGCGGCTTGTGCCGGGAGTTCTTCGTCGTCCTCGAAGGCCGCGCGCGCGTCGAGCAGAACGGGAAGCGGATCGCTACCGTACGCAAGGGCGAGATGGCCGGCGAGATGTCGCTGATCGACAACAAGCCGCGCAGCGCGACCGTGACGGCGGAGACGCCGATGACGCTGCTGGTCATCGAGTCCCGGGCCTTTGGCGCTCTGATGGATGACATTCCCCAGCTGCGCAAGAAGGTGCTCGTCACGCTCTGCGAGCGCCTCCGGGCCGCTAACGCCAAGCTCGCGATGACGAACTAGGCAATGCCTGAGCGCGAAGTCCGCTACTCCGTCGCCCAAGCGGGGCTCTCGCTGTCCGAGGGCGAAGCGGGGCAACGTCTGGCCCATAACCGCTTGGCCCGTGACCCTCGAACACTGACATCATCCTGTCGACAAATCCGCGCTATGTAGATACTATCTCCTTGACTCCTAGGCCGACCGACCAACCTGTGATCATGCGCATACACAAAAGAATGGCGTTTTTACCGAACGAACCTGTCAATTAGCAAATTCCGAACTGCGGGAGGGCTCACTATGGCATCCAACGGCACCGGCACTCGAACAGTCGTTGTCACCGGCGCATCGACCGGCATCGGCGAGGCCTGCGCGCTTCGACTCGATAAAGCAGGCTGGCGCGTCTTCGCCGGCGTGCGCAAAGACGCCGACGGCCAGCGTCTCAAGGCGCAGGCCTCCGATCGCCTGACGGCGATCACTTTGGACGTCACCGACCAGTCGCAGATCGACACCGCCGCGAAGACCGTATCCGCCGCGGCCGGGGCAGCGGGCGTCCAGGGCGTCGTCAACAACGCGGGCGTCAGCGTCAACGGTCCGCTGGAATATCTGACCTCCGACGACCTGCGCAAACAGCTCGAGGTGAACGTCATCGGTCAGATCGCCGTAACACGCTCGTTTCTCGAGCTGATCCGGCAGGGTAGGGGGCGCATCGTCTTCATCGGCTCCATCGCGGGCAAGATGGCGACGCCGTTCCTCGGCCCGTACTGCGCCTCCAAGCATGCGATGGAGGCGTTGGGCGACAGCTTGCGCCAGGAGCTGCGTCCGTGGGGGATCAACGTGTCGCTTGTCGAGCCGGGCTCCATCGCGACGAAGATCTGGGAGAAGGGCCTCCAGGACGCCGACGAATACGAGAAGAACATGCCAGAGGAAGCGGTCATGCGCTACGGCAAG